>CAZKJJ010000395.1:0-2723 GCA_964553055.1 uncultured Acidimicrobiia bacterium | reverse complement strand
GCCCCTGATCACCTCGGCAACGTAGTAGTCAGGCACGAACCCCACCGTGGCGATGTCCTCAGCCCCGATCCTCGATGCCAGTTTGACGAGATCGTGAAGGTAGTCGACGGGGATGTCGGTCACGGTGCTGCGCTTGAGCACCTCTGCGATCCTGGGGAGCCTGGTCAGGAGCCTCAGCGGATCGGCCGTGTCCGCGAGCGCGGTCAGGACGCAGCGCTGTCTGGCCATCCGGTTGTAGTCGGAGCTTCCGAACCGCGAGCGGACATAGGCGAGCGCCTCCCGCCCATCGAGACGGTTCCTGCCAGGAGTGACCTCCACCTCGATCCACTCCTCGTCCTCTCGGATCGGCGACACCCGATCGGTGATCGATGCCCTGGCATTGACCGTCACGCCGCCGAGGGCGTCGACGATGCTGACGAAGCCCCGCATGTCAACCCTCACGTAGAAGTCGATCGGGATGCCCATCAGGTTCTCGAGCACCTCCCGCAAGGCGGCCATGCCAGGGTCGACCTCGTTGGGGAAGACGGCGCTCCAGTCGCTCGTCCTCACGTAGAGATGGTTGAGCTGCTCGGGGAAGCACTTGCACTCGGGATCGAAAGTGTCCTCCATCCAGGTGGGCAGAGGGACGTAGAACATGTTGCGAGGGAAGCCGAAGATCAGCGCCTGGTCAGTCTGAGGGTCGACGCTGACGACCATCATCGTGTCGGTTCGGAACCCGCCTCTGCCTGGGCCGGCGTCGGCACCCGCCAGGAGGATCGTGACCCGCTCCGCCTTCAGCAGTGGGTTGAGAGGGCTCAGGGCCTCGTCGAGGTCGCTTGCCTCGTCGAAGCTGGGCAGGGCAGGGACCGCCGCGACGAACGACCCTGGCATCGTCGTCGGCGGCACGACCGTCGTCGGAGGCGTGAATGCGGTCGTGGGGGGCGAGGAGACCGTGATCCTCTCCGAGAGGACCCTGACCGGATGGACTTCCTCGGCGGGAGGTGCGAACACCGTGGTGACCAGATCGGCCGACGACAGCGCAGCAGAGCCGAGTACGAGGTGGGGGACGGCTGTGAAGAGCGCCACCAGGGCCAAGGTGGCTGCCGATGCTGCTCCTGCCGCCCCCGCCCACATGTCGGCGCCCAGCCGGTAGGCGTCGAACACGGCGAAGAATCGCCAGGCAAGCACCGCGAAGTCGGCGGCAGCCATGACCACGAGCCACTCGACATCGACGGTCAGCGCCACCAGGTCGGATCGCTCCAGACCCAGCAGCACCGCCACCCCGCCTCCGAGGAGGAGCAGTGGTGCCATGAGGAGGAATCCCCTGGCCCATCGTCCAGCCAGGATCTGCCCAAGTCCAGGGACCAGCGCAGACGCAGCTGCCGCAACTCCAGGATGCGAGAGGCGAGCAGGACGCGGGATGACCAGGCCCGCCCGATGGGCCTGGACGCCCACGCCTCACCTCCCAAGTTCGCGAAACAAGGCTATCCGAGTGATCCGGCTAGGGGACGGGGGGACCGCCTCGTCTTCTCGGACTTTCGGCCCTGGCGGAGGCTCGACACGAAGGCGAGGCTGAGAGACGTCAGGAGAAGGAACATGACCGAGGCTTCAGAGCGCGGGACCATCCTGCTCGACGTCTCTGAGCAGGAGGACGTGTCGTTCGACAAGGAGTTCCTCGAGCGGACGGGACACCCGGTGCTCGTGTGCCACGGACCAGGTCACGCCACCCTTTGTCCGATCCTCGCAGGCACAGGATGTGCCGTCGCGGAGGGTGCTCACGGGATCGTCTTCAAGTTCGATCTCGACCGTCCCCAGCACAGGGCGATCCTGGCCAGGTATCGCGAGGTCCTCGACGAGAACGTCCCCATCAGAGTCGTCGTCACGCCGGAGCATGCCGTGCAGTACGCAGGCCTGCTGGCGGACATCCAAGTGTGGACGCACGAGCCCTCCGCAGGCGAGCTCGACGGCTTCGCAGCCGAAGTGGAGGCCGCCGAGCGGCTCCGATAGCGCACCGCGGGCGGTCAGCTGTCCAGGTCGTGCACGCCGGATCCCGGTGCCTCGACGTGGATGACGCGGTCCTGGTGGACGTGTCTGGCTGCTGCAGGCTCGTGGGCGGCGTCGTCCACCACGAGCCGACCCTCCGCCACCTGGACGACACGGGGACCGTAAGCGGCCTGCAGCGAGGCGAGCGTCAGCGCCTCGGTCGGCTCCCCTTCCGAGATCACCCTGCCCGCCAGCAGGACGACGTGATCCGAAGCCTGCGCCTCAGCGAGGCTGTGCGTGGTCAGGATCACCGAACGGCCCGCGTCCCGCTCCGCGCCGAGGGCGTCGTCGATGGCGGCCGCGGAGAGGAGATCGAGTCCTGTGAAGGGCTCGTCCAGCAGCAGCAGCGCGCGATCCTGAGCGAGACCCTGAGCTACGAACACACGCTGACGCTCCCCGCCCGAGAGCTCGCGCAGATGGCGACCGGCGAGCGCAGTGAGCCCCAACCGCTCCATGGCAAGGGCGACCGCGGCCTTGTCGTCTGCGGTGAGACGGCCGAGCGATCCGTGGGACGCATAGCGCCCCATCGTCACCAACTCCCGCACCGTCACCGGCAGGGCTTCGTTCACTTTGGTGGTCTGCAGCACGTAGCTGACGCGGTGTCTCGCATCTGCGGGGTCTGACCCGAGCACCTCGACGGTTCCCACAGAGGGCTCGACGCGCCCCGAGAGCACGTTCAGGAGCGTCGACTTGCCTGAGCC
>CAZKJJ010000394.1:0-2740 GCA_964553055.1 uncultured Acidimicrobiia bacterium | reverse complement strand
GGTCTCGCTGGGCGACGGAGTTGCCTGTCAGCTCCGCAGGCCGATAGAGGGGATCCTCGGCGTTCGGATACAGATCGACGTATGTGTCAGGGTACTTGGAGGTCGTGCCTTCGAATCCTTCCGCCAGATCAGCCTGCCAAACGGCTTTCCACTGCCAGATGTTCACCGGAGTCCCCGGTCCCCCCATCGTGTACGGAGTCGATGCACCGTCGCCCACGGGGAACTGGACCGCAGCGGCATCGGAGAAGTCGGTGACCCCAGCCATGCTGTCGTTCATCTCCGGGTCCTGCCATTCCAGGAGGAGATACAGCCGGGAAGCGTCGTGCAGTGCTCGCACGTCGAGGGTCTCGACGCTTCCGCCGCCGAAGGGAGCGACGATGTTCTGTGAGGAGAGCGGCACGGTCACGGCCCTGACTCTGTCCCAGGTCTCGTCCCATGGGTCCGTGATCGAGAGCTCCTCAGCGATCTGGTAGGCATCGACACGCAGCGTCTGTGACCAGACAGGCACGACGCCGGACATCCCGATCACGAGCGCCGCGGCGATGACGGTCAGTGCCGTGACGACGCCCCTAGGCTGCATCGTGAGCTCCCCTCTGGCTCTCGCCCAACCCTTCGACCATCGAGGAAACGATCGGGCATGTGAAGTCCCCTGGCTCGTCTGCGATCAGCATCGGCTCGTCTCTGAAGGGCTCGACGACACCCAGACGGAGGAAGGTCGTCTCCCAGGTCAGGAAGGCGATCAGCAGCCGCGAGGCCGCCTCGTACACGGTCCCCTTCCCGATCACGGCTACCCGGTTGGCGATCAGCGGTCCCCACCGACCGAGGTGATCGCGCAGGAAAGCGCGCGCAGCATGCCGTGACACAACCCAGTGGTCACGATCCTCATCCCGTCTGGCCTTCGCCTCCTTGAGAGCCAGGAGATACGCAAACTCGAGCTCCGTGGAGAGGTGATCGGGGCGCTCGCCGCGTACCTGGATCCCGAAGGCACGGTAGAACCCCGACAGGTCCGCCTGCTGCTGGGTCTGCTGGAACAGGTGGCTCGCGGAGAAGGCCGTCTCATACAGCGGGCACTCGGCGGAGTAGCTGAGCGTGAAGATCCTCTGGTACTGCGCTTCGAGTCGCGGCGGCGGAGCGCTTTCCAGGCGGTCGCGCACCACAGCGGTGGCTTCGACGACCTCGTCACAGGTGAGCGCGGCCGCCACCTCGGCGACGTCGCACGCGGCGGTGAGCTCGGAGGCTGCCGAGCGGGCGGGGTAGGAGTAGATCAAGCCGAGCAGCCTGTACAGCGCCGCTCTTGCCAGCGCTCGTTCCTCTCCTGTCACATGCGCTCCTAGATCGAGTTCAAGTACTGCGCTGGTCGCTCCACGACCCCTTCTTGGACCGCGACCCGCACGATCTCCTCGCCGTCCTTTCCGTAGCCGACCACCGTGTCCGCGAACACCTCGAGCGTCTCACCCTCGACGCTGATCTCGAAGATCTTCTCGCCTGGGATGACCTCGAACGAGAACACGATGAGCTGGCTGGCTCTGAAGAGCTGCAGCGCGGCCTGCGCCTTCCGGGACGGCCTCCGGTAGGCGGCGATCGCGGCGTCGACACCAGGACCGAACATCTGCCTGAGGTAGGGCCGTGGCACCCAGCGGGGAGGGATGTAGTAGACGTTGGGCTGGGTTCCGAACTGCGGGTAGAGCGGGAGGGCCATCTTCTCTTCCCGTATGAGGTAGTAGAGGGGGTTCGTCGGCTCCTCCTTCCACGTCCCGTCTGGGTTCATCGGTACGAGACCCTGCAGGCGGATCTGGCCAGGGCACACCGCCATGCAGCGGGTCTCCATGGGGCGCCCAGCGGACAAGGGGTCCGTTCCCTCCACTCGGGGGTAGCAGGCGATGCACTTCTCAGACGTCCGGGTCTCAGGGCGGTACATCGGCTTCTTGTAGGGGCACTGCTCGACGCACTTCCGGTAGCCGCGACAGCGCTCCTGGTCGATCAGCACGATCCCGTCCTCGGGTCGCTTGTAGATGGCGTTCCGGGGGCAAGCGGACAGACAGGCGGGATACGAGCAGTGGTTGCAGATCCGCTGCAGGTAGAAGAACCAGGTCTCGTGCTCAGGAAGAGAGGCCCCCTCCGAGAGGGGCACCGTCGCCGCCGGTGAGTCCTCGTGGATGTTGGGGGAGGTCCACTCTCGGTCCTCAGGCAGATACCCGACGGCTTCTTGCCCAGAGCCCGACCTCTGTGCCGCCTCGAAGACGGTGTCGCCCTCGTATCGGCCGTAGGGTGCCTCGGGGCCGCCTTCGGCCTCCGCCCAGGTCTGCCCGCCCGGGTTGGCCTGCTCGATCAGCTGGAGGGTCTTGGTGTCCCAGTGCTGCGGATAGCCTCCGTATGGCTTGGTCTCGACGTTGTTCCACCACATGTCCTCCTGACCCTCCGAGAAGGTCCAGGTCGACTTACAGGCCAGGCTGCAGGTCTGGCAGGCCAGGCAGCGGTTGATGTTGAAGATGGCGGCGAACTGCTCGGCCGGAGCGGTGGCATCGAAGCGGTACTCCATGGTCCTGCCGAGCTGCCAGTTGAAGACCTCGGCCATGTCAGGCCTCCTCACCAATCGCCGGTCCGAGCACGTCGTCGATCATCGCCGCCACGAACTCGGGGCCCCGTGCTCGATATACGGCGTGGGCGGCGACGTAGCGGGGGATCCGGAACATCCGCTAGATCTTCTGCCGCGACCAGCCGAGCCGGGCGAACTCCTCGA
>CAZKJJ010000393.1:1692-2740 GCA_964553055.1 uncultured Acidimicrobiia bacterium | reverse complement strand
ACCCGAGAGGCGGATCTCGTCGTCGTCGTGGGAGCGCCCCTCGACTTCCGTCTCGGATTTGGGCGCTTCGGAGGCGCCTCCTTGGCCCACCTGGTCGACAGCCCCGGCCAGGCGGCCACCCACGTCGACGCAGACGTGACGGTCGCAGGGTCGCTCGTCCGGACTCTGAACAGCGCGGCCGGCGCCTCGCGAGCTGGGCCTGCCAACGAGGCCTGGGTCGCCGAGCTGAGCGCCGCTGAGCACGCCGCCAGGAGAACCGACGAGCTGCTGCTGGAGGAGGACTCGTACCCGATCAAGCCTGCCCGTGTCTACGGAGAGCTGCTCCGGGTGCTCGACAGAGACGCAGTGGTGGTGTGCGACGGGGGTGATTTCGTCTCCTACGCAGGAAGGTACCTCGGCTGCTACGAGCCAGGGCTGTGGCTCGACACGGGTCCCTACGGGTGTTTGGGGACGGGGATCGGATACGCAATGGCTGCGAGACTCGCCCATCCTGGCCGCCAGGTCGTTGCCCTCCTGGGGGACGGAGCAGCAGGGTTCTCGCTCATGGATGTCGACTCTCTCGTCAGACACCGGCTGCCCGTCGCGCTCGTGGTGGGCAACAACGGCATGTGGGGCCTCGAGAAGCACCCCATGCAGGCTCTCTACGGCCGTTCGCTCGCAGCTGACCTGCAAGCGGCCTGTCGATACGACGACGTCGTAGCTGCTCTGGGAGGTGCAGGGGAGCTCGTCGAGAAGCCAGGGCAGCTGGGTCCTGCCCTCGAGCGTGCCCTCACCTCCGACGTTCCGTACCTCGTCAACGTGCTCACCGACCCGACCGACATGTACCCTCGATCATCGAGCCTCACCTGAGAGGCGTCGAGCAGGCACGCCAAGGGAGCTGTCCATGTCCTCCGACCTCGACCACACCATCGTCTATGTGGCAGACACCGCCGAGGCGATCCGCTTCTACACCGAGATCCTCGGGTTCGACTACGGAGGCCGCCTGGGCCGCTTCGAGGTCATCCGCGTCAACGACCACATGACCCTCGACCTGGTGGAGCGCCCGGAT
>CAZKJJ010000393.1:0-1682 GCA_964553055.1 uncultured Acidimicrobiia bacterium | reverse complement strand
CCGAGCATGCACTATGCCTATGCGTTCGACGCCGACACGTTCGGGCATGTCTTCGAGCGCCCCAGGGCTTCGGGCCTCCAATACGGGGACCACAACGCCGTTCCAGACAACATGCAGGGCCCAGGCCGATCAACCGGCGCCCGTGGGCAGACCTACTCCGTCTACTTCCACGACCCGACGGGACATCTCCTCGAGATCATCACCTACGACGCTCCTTGAGGACCGTCAGGACGTCGTGACCTCCACAGGGACCACGAAGGCCAACACGATCGCCAGTACCAGGACTCCGGTCACGAGGAGGGCTGTGCCGATGATCCCAAGAATCCGGCCGGCGGTCGCCGTGCCGTGCCCGTCCGGCGGTCGTCTCCCTTCATCGATGGCCCTCAGCTCGTCGTTACCGACCTTCCAGGCGAACGGAGCCACGATATTGATGAACATGCCGATGATCCCGAGAACCAGCGCCGTGGTGGCCTGGCTCCGCTCAGGGTAGTGGGGCGCCTCCATCAGGACAGTATGGTCGAGACTGCCGTCGCTATCACCTACGCCTCGCCTCTCGAGGCCATCCAGGCGCCCGCGACCACGAGCGACGCTCCCACGAGTGCGACCCAGGCGACCTCCTCGCCCAACACTGCCACGCCCAACGCCACCGCCACCAACGGAACGAAGTAGATGGCGATGGCTCCCCTCGGAGCACCCACCCTCCCGACGAGTGTCGCCATGAACACGAACGCAACCCCCGTGCCCAACGCGCCGAGCGGGATCATGGCGACCGCCGACGGCCACTCCCACGAGGAATCTCCTACCTGGAGGAGCCCAACGGGGACGACGAGCACCAGAGCGACGAGTTGGGCCCTGAGCAGCACAGGCAACGCTCCATACTTCTGCTGAAGTGGAACCGCCAGGTTGGCGGCGAGTCCGTACATGATGACCGCAACGAGAGCCAACGTGGCGCCCACCGCGCTCGCGGTCGAGGTTGCCAGCTCGGGCAGGAAGACTGCCACCACACCTGCGAACCCGACCGCGATGCCCAGTAGTTGGCGCCGCCCAGGCGGTCTGCGGAGCAAGAGGGTCGCCCAGATGGCCGCCGCGATCGGCACCGCACCGTTGATCATCCCCGAGACAGCGGAGTCGATCCATTGCTGGGCGATCGGGAACAGCGTCAACGGAACGGCGATCCAGACCAGGCCCAAGAGGGAGATCCGCGGTAGGTCCGCTCTGTCGACTCCCTCCCGTGCCTTGCGAAACAGCCCCAACGTGGCGGCGCCCAGGACGACCCTGGCCATCGTGACCACCCCGGGAGCGAACGCCTCCAACCCGACTTCGATGAAGAGGAACGAGGATCCCCAGATCAGGGCGATCCCAACCAGGAGCTCCCACTCTGTCCACGTGAACGCGGCGAGGTGGGTTCCCGTCGCGGTGGGTGGCAGCGTGGGTCGAGGGCGGCCGAGGGGTTCCTGCACCGGCCGAGACTACCGAGACGATGTTGCCAACCGGGAAGCCCGGGCTAGGTTCAGCGCATGCGTTTTGGAGCGTTCGTGCCACAGGGCTGGCGGATGGAACTGGCGGGCATCGATCGGGAAGACCATTGGCGGACGATGGTGGATGTCGCACGCACCATCGAGGCTTCCGGCTTCGAGTCGGGGTGGGTGTTCGACCACTTCCATACGATTCCCATCGCCTCC
>CAZKJJ010000392.1:0-2760 GCA_964553055.1 uncultured Acidimicrobiia bacterium | reverse complement strand
AACCTTTGGCTCGCCTCCGCCCTGGGAGACCTTCGCTCCGCGAGCCGACCCAGCGACGACCTGTCGATCCGGCTGGCCCCAGAGTGCAACGCGGACGATGTCGAAGCTGCACTCGCCGGGTTCGATCCGGTGACTGCGAACCTCGACATCCCGATCGCCGAGGGGCTCGTCGAACAGCTGAAGTTCGCTGACCTCCTACCCGACGAGCTCGCCACCCGCATCGTCACAGCGCGGGTGCGGGATGACGACACCGTTATGGCGGTGACCCAGCGCCCCGTCCGTGGCGTGCATCTTCAGTAGCGGGGATTCAGGTCTCCTGCACACCTCTGCCTGGGTGCCCGAAGCCCGCGAGCAGCTCCTCAACGGCCTCCCAGACAGGTGCCGCCCGTAGAGCTGGTGAGGTACTGCTGACGAGCTCCTCGAGGATGGTTCGGAGTTCTCGTTCCTCGTCCGATAGCAGTGACTCGTAGTCGCGATCGAGCAGGTGCCCCAAGTTGGTGGTCGCCTGTGCCAGGAGGTGGTCGAGGAAGATCTCCAGTCGACGCACCGCCGCCTTGTCGATCTTCTGGGCCGGCCCGTCCATCGCGACCACGTCAAGATCGTCGTCCCACAGCTCGCGCATCAGTTCGTCCTCGTGCAGCAGGAGCGTGGTGCCGAACAGGCGCCCCTCACCTGCCACGCCGGAGACCGCCTGGCGGACGTCCTCGACGATGCGATGGAAGTTGTCGTCCTGCAATGAGAAGCCGACGAAGAGCATGTGGCGGGTAATGAGGAGGGCTTGCACGATCCCGGCGAGCGCCGCGCGTCGATCGGCGTATCGCAGGTAGTCGGATCGAGTGAGAACGATGTCATCTGGCCTGTCGATCGTCCCATGGAGCTTCAGCAGCCAACGTGTCCCGGGATCGGCAGACTCGTAGGGCAACACCCTGGCGGGCTTGCGCGCACCGTGTGATGCTGCTTCGAAGAGCGTGTCGTAGTTGACCGTGACGACCTCGCGCGTCGGGAGGCTCGCCAGCAGTCCGTGCGCCAAGGCGTACCGACTTCTTTTGACCAGCGGAGCCACCCGGCTCCCCATCGACTCGCCGGGTGGGAGTCGGCCAGCGAGCAGCCGAGCCTGATCGAGGGCATCGAGGTGGGACAAGCGCCGCAGGTCGTCGGGCTTGAAGTCCAGTTCGCCAGCGAGTCTGTCGAGGAGTTGCTGCCACATGGGCAGTCCGGCTCCTGCAGACACGCCGGCTCCGAGGAAGAGGACGAGTTGGCCGGTGGCGGCTCGTCGGGCGAGTTGGCCGGAGACCTCGCGCAGGTCGGCGGAGAGGTCTGCCCAGGGTGAGATGTGGCCCTCCGCCACCAGCTTCCTGCGAGCCCACTGCGCTGCGGCGAAGGCCTCGTCGCCGTAGGTCACGAGTGCCACGTCGGCGGATGCTGCTTCGGCGGCCTGCGTGAGGGCAGGGAGGAGTGCTTGGACGACGTCGCCCTTCCGTCGCGCTCCTCCACCAGCGCGGGTGCCGACCAGCGGCATGGCGAGCAGCGGTCGGTCGCGACGGTGGCGAGGTTCTTCACAGGCTGCGGCGGCGCGCTGCACGAACTGCGTCGCGCCTTCGAGGAAGAAGTCGACAGGCGTGTGGAAGTCGCCCCCCACGTCGGTGACCCAGGTCTGGGGACCTTCCGTCTCTGCTGGCCACCACTGGTCGAAGTGGAAGGAGCGGACCTGCGAGCCCCACCCATTGGGGGGCTTGGCACGCAGCAGGTTGTCACGATCGACAACGTCCTGGGCCGCCTCACGGTGCCAGTCCGCCTCGACCCGCAGGGCGCGGTCCGATGGCAGCAACCAGGCGTCGCATGCCAGTTGCAGGAGATCGCCCTGGACGATGAACACGTGACCGCTCATGCCGTCCCTCGCTCGATGCCGGGCAGTCAACCAGCGAAAGAGAGCTGGAGGAGGTATCGGCGCTGCTACGCAGGCAGTCGATACCAGGTCGCGAGCTCCTGCTTCACCGCGGGTTCCCGGACAGCGATGACGGACCCCGCCCGTAGCGACGCCGGCCGGACTCGGTTGTTCCATGGCAGGACGTGGTGGGCATCTGACCAGCGTCGCCATATCACTGCGTGGTCGTCGTGGGCGCACAGCACCACGGTGGTGCGGTCGACCTCACCGCGGCCCACGAGGACACCGGCCAGAGCTGTGTTGCGCATCGGTTGGTTCAGCTCCCGGTACGGGCAGCCGTGCGTGCCGACCGCAGCCGTGGCCGACGGCAGGTACTGCTCGTAGCGACGGCGGTGCTCTCGGTCCTGGTTGCGTAGTTGGAAGCAGCCGTCCGGGTCCCCGCCGAAGTGGGCCGTGGTGTTGCAGAGGTCAGCTCTGTCGTTCGCAGGCACTTCGGCCGCGGAGCAGCCACCGAACCCGTCCTCGGTCAGCTTGACCTCGACCAGCAGCACATGGCGCTCCCCTTCGCGGGTGAGGCAGTCCAATCGAACGTCAACCTGGGTCCTGTGGGGACTGACGCTGGTGGCTTCCCCGAGCGCGTCGTCCGGGTCGCAGTACTCGAACAGCGGCGGGTCGCAGGCAACGATCGACGGGTCGACCTGCTGAGCGACCTCGACGAGCTGCGCCTCGGTGAGGCCTCCGAACAGGTTCAGGGCGAAGGCCTGTGAGGATCGGACGTGGTGGAGCCAGCGGTGTGCGTCACCGGCCTCCTGTACCGCGTGAAGTGCGGGACGTGCAGGCTCGATGACGGCTGTCTCGATGTCGTCGAGCAGCGG
>CAZKJJ010000391.1:0-2760 GCA_964553055.1 uncultured Acidimicrobiia bacterium | reverse complement strand
CCTTCTTGTCGGGCGCTTTGGCCGAGTCAGCGGCTTTGCTCTTGGACCTCCTGGGTAGAGCCGCCCTGGAGTCCGTCGTGTAGAACCCTGAGCCCTTGAAGATCACGCCGCGCGCGTGCAGGACCTTCTCCAGGCGACCCCCGCACTCACGATGGGTGCGCAGCGGCTTGTCGGTGAACGACTGGAAGACTTCCAACCGCTCGCCGCAGCGTTGACAGGCGTATTCGTAGGTGGGCAACGACCGAGGGATGATATCAAGCGCCAGGGATAGACTCGCGTTGGTGAATGCGCTGGCAGTCGTCGCCTCGTATCTGATCGGCAGCGTCAACTTCGCAGTGCTGGTGGGCAGAAGGAGCGGCGTCGACATCTACGCCGTGGGGAGCGGCAATCCGGGCGCTGCCAACGTGATGCGCTCGCTCCGTGGCCGCTCGGCCCTGCTGGTGCTGCTTTCCGATGCCGCCAAGGGGGCACTCGCTGCGACGATCGGCCTGCTCGTGGGCGGCGAGCCTTTGGCCGTAGTTACGGGATTCGCAGCCGTGCTTGGCCACTGCTATCCGGCCTTTCACCGGTTCAAGGGCGGAAAGGGCATGGCAACCGCGGCTGGGATGCTGCTCGTCGTCTTCCCGGTTCCTGCCGTGATCCTCGCGGCGGTCTGGGCGGTCATCGTGGTGATCTGGCGGACGGCATCGATAGGCTCCCTGGTCGCGATGGCAGCAGCGGTCCCGTTGCTGGCTGTGTTTGGCGTCGGTAGCTGGGAGTTGCTGTGGGTGGCGGCGACCGTGATGCTCGTGCTCGTGCGGCATCTCGACAACATTCGCAGGCTGCTGCAAGGGACCGAGGCGACGGTCACCGGCCATGACGGTTGAAGTCGCCCTCATCCCCGCGGCAGGCAAGGGGACCAGGATGCGTCCCGCAACTCGGGTGCTTCCGAAGGCCCTCATGCCCATCGTCGACCGTCCCGCGATCCAGTACGTCGTCGAGGAAGCAGCCCGCGCAGGGAGCCGTGAGGTCATCTTGGTGGTCGATCCTGGCGTCGGCGAGCTCCTGGAGCGACACTTCTATGAGGAAGGACACCTCCCCGGTCTCGATGATGTCGATGTCACCGCCGTCACCCAGGAGGAGCCGCTCGGCCTCGGGCATGCCATCCTGACTGCCAGGGCGGCCGTTGGAGAGCGGCCCTTCTTCTGCCTGCTCGCCGACAACATCGTGCGTCCGGGACAGGATGTCCTGCCCCGCCTCGCAGCGGCGGCAGGGGCGCATGGCTCCGTGGTGGCAGTCCGTGAGGTGGAGGACGAGTGGCTGAGCAGATACGGGATCGTGGACCCTGGCCGGTGGCTGACGGACTCGGTCTGTGAGATCCGAGCTGCTGTCGAGAAGCCGGGCCTCGATGCCGCCCCCTCGAACCTGGGTCTCATCGGACGCTACCTGTTCACGGCAGAGATCTTCGACTTCTTGGCCGCTCAGCGCCCAGGGGTCGGAGGCGAGATCCAGATCACGGACACGATCGACTGGCTGGCACGGCGCGGTCGCTGTCGTGCTGTGCTCGTTCCCTCGGAGCCGCTGGACGTGGGCACGCCGCTGGGCTATCTCGAAGGTTCGACCGTGCTGGGCCTTGAGTCCGAGGAGTTCGGGGACGCCTACCGACTCTTCCTGAAGGACCTGGAGCTGTGAGGCCACTGCCCGCAGCCCAGGCCGATGTGCTCCGTGTCTGTGGGGTGCTGCCGGTCGAGACGGTGCCCCTCTCCGACGCGCTCGGGCTCGTCCTTGCCGAGCCGGTGTCCGCCAAGCACGCTGTTCCTCCCTTCGCCAACTCGGCCATGGACGGCTACGCGGTCAGGGCGGCCGACACGGGCGGAGCGCCCGTGGAGCTGCTCGTCGTCGAGGATGTGGCAGCAGGGCACGTGGCCCGAGAGGAGGTCGGGTCTGGCACCGCGATCAAGATCATGACAGGCGCCCCGCTTCCTGGTGGCGCAGACGCCGTCGTCAAGGTCGAGGACACGGAGCCGGGAGGAGCCACGGTCGTGGTCAACGTCACGGTCGCTCCCGGGGAGGCGGTGAGGAGAGCAGGGAGCGACGTCGAGGCGGGCCGGTTCGTCATGGAGGCGGGAACCCGCCTCGGAGCTGCCCACGTGGCAGTTCTCGCTTCGGTCGGCGCAGCGACGCCTGCCGTGTACAGGCGTCCCCGGGTCGCGCTCCTCTCGACCGGTGACGAGCTGGTGCCCCCTGAGACGGTGGAGCTGCTTCCCGGACAGATCAGAGACACGAACCGGGTGCTGCTCGCCGGTCTGTGCGAGGGCCTTGGGGTGGATGTCCTCGACTTGGGCATCATCCCGGACGACGGGGAATTGCTCCGCAAGACCCTGTCCGTGGCAGCCGACCAGAGCGACGCGGTCCTGACGTCGGGAGGCGTGTCGATGGGGGAGTACGACCTCACCAAGGCCGTGCTCCAAGAGCTGGGAGGCGTCGAGTTCTGGAAGGTGGCGATGCAGCCCGCCAAACCGTTCGCGTTCGGTCTGATCTCGGGGACGCCGTTCTTCGGTCTGCCAGGCAACCCTGTGTCCGTGATGGTGGCCTTCGAGCAGTTCTGCAGACCTGCCATGCTCTCGATGATGGGCGCCAAGCAGCTCTTCCGTCCAAGAGTCCCCGGGCTGCTCTCCGAGCGTGTGGAGACCGACCCGGCCAAGACCGTGTTCCTGAGGTGCCACGCCGAGCAGCGGGCAGGCGCCTGGGAGGCGTCCCTGAGCGGCCCGCAGGGCTCCC
>CAZKJJ010000390.1:0-2765 GCA_964553055.1 uncultured Acidimicrobiia bacterium | reverse complement strand
CACCTCGCCGTCTGTGACGAGGGACCGAACAGCCATCACCTCGTCAGGAAGGGTCCGAAACAGCTCTTCGATGTGCGCGCTGATGGCTTGAATGCCCTGTTGCTCCTCCGAGATGGCGCTCCAGTACGTGGCCTGGTTGTCGTACAGCTCCACCAGCGTTACGAGATCCTTGGCGTTGTAGGCGGCCACCAGGCGCCCGATCAGGCTCCGTGCGGCCTCCCTCTCGTCGGTACCGGCCACGTGACGGAACTTATCATGCGTCGGGGACGCGAGGAGGAGATGCACGAGCGAAGAGTCGGCCTGGTGCTGTGGAGTCACATTCCGCCGGAGGAGCTTCCGTCCGCGGCCAGGAACGCGGAAGCGGGTGGCTTCGACGAGGTTTGGTTGGCCGAGGATTTCTTCTTCACCGGCGGAGTGTCAGGGGCGAGCATCGTCCTGGGCGCCACGGAGAGGATCAAGGTTGGAATGGGAGTCGTTTCCGCTGTGGCCCGCCATCCGGCTCTCCTTGCGATGGAGGCGGCCACGATGGCCAGAGTGTTCCCTGGGCGGCTCATGGCCGGCATCGGACTCGGCGTCGTCGCCTGGGTCAAGCAGATGGGGATCCATCCCGAGTCTCCTGTCAGCGCGGTGCGGGAGTGCGTCACCGCGGTTCGCAGGCTGTTGGCAGGCGAGGAGATCACCGAACAGGGTAGGACGTTCTTCTTCGACGCGGTGCGGCTGGCTCACCCCGAGCCTCAGCCGACGCCGATCCACATGGGGGTGATCGGCCCCAGGATGCTGCAGCTCTCGGGGGAGGTGGCAGACGGCACCGTGCTGTCCGTTGAAGCGGGCGACGCCTATACACGCTGGGCAAGGGACAGGATCGACGAGGGCAGGGCCAGAGCAGGTCGTTCTGATCACCATCAGTTGACGGCCTACAAGATCTACTCGGTGGACCACGACGGGCAGGCAGCCAAGAACTCCATCCGGGAGCCGCTCGCCTTCTACTGGGCGGCTGGTGGCATCGGGACGCCTCTGTCAGACGCGCCTGGCATAACCGCCGAGCTCGAGGCACTCGTCGAAGGGGGAGGACCCCGTGCCCTGGCAGAGGGGATGCCTGCACGCTGGATCGAGGATCAGACGGTCTCCGGTACCCCAGAGGAGTGTGCTGCCCGTATCCAGGCTCTCCATGCGCAGGGCGTGGACAGCGTTGCCCTCTTTCCCACTCCCTTCGAACAGGCAGAGCGAATGATCAACCTCACGATCGACGAGGTACTGCCCGCCTTGTGAATGCGCCTCAGCTCACCAGCCTTGAATGGTCGCCGTGACTTCTCCCACCGTTGCCTCGTCGAGGTCCCTCATGGGTGGCCGTACCCTGCCTCCGACCAGGCCCTTCGCATCCATGGCCGTCTTGACCGCAGCCACGTTGTTGGCGCTGCCGTCGCGAGCCCGGATCTCCTCGAACGCCGAGCACAACCCCCTGAGCTCCATGGCCAGCGCCCAGTCACCTTCGCTGAGTGCCTCGAACAGGGCGTGGGCAACGGCAGGAGCGAAGTTGGCCAGACCCGACGTGAACCCGCGGCTCCCCGCCAGATGGAAGAAGGGTGCCCACCGCTCCGCCAAGCCGCAGGTCCACACCGCCGCCGACGGGACGTGGGCCAGGAGTGAGAAGGCGTTCACGTCGGGATCGCCGTACTTGACCCCAGCCACCCTTCCTGAGGAGGCAAGCTCTGCCAGCAGGGCGTCGGACGGCCGACCTTCCCGCTTGTAGACGACAGCAGGCACAGGCGAGGCGTCGAGCAGCCTGAGGTAGTAGGAGCGGAGCCCCTGTTCGGAGACGAACGTGGGAGGTGGCGGCATCAGCAGGGCTCCTCCCGCGCCGAGGTCCTCGAGGCGCCGGAGCATCCCGACAGCTGTGGTGAGGCCCTGACCGATCCCTGGGGCCACGGTGACGAAGCCTTCGGCAGCGAGCACGCATGTCTCCACCACAGCCTTCCACTCGACCTGCGACAGGGAGTTGAACTCACCGGTGTTGCCGCACGGGTAGAGGAGCTTGGTCCCCTCCGCGACGAGGAACTCGATGTTGGAGCGCAGCCCTGCCGTGTCGACCGCCGCCAGATCAGCACTGAATGGGGTGACAGGAGTGACCCCCACGCCCACCAGTCGTCTCACGAGACCCTGTGTCGCGCTCACGTCGCGTGTGTGGTGGAGCTGCCCTGGCACCGCCCTGTCGAGGACGCTGTTGATCGCACGGTCGTATCCTGACACTCCTCGCCACCGGAGGTAGGCATGGTCACGGCGGTGTTGCATCCTCGGCATCCTCCTGGCTTGGCTGATGCGCTCGGTGCCGTTCCGAACCTCGCTCTGTCACTGCCGGACCGTTCGGAAGGAGTGCTCGAGGCGCTGCGGGAAGGGACCAAGGCTCTCATCACGTTCGACTGGGAGGACCGGTGGCTGGACACCGGGCTCGACTGGGTACAGGCGGTTTCAGCAGGACTCGAGCAGTTCCCTTTCGCCGAGCTCCGAACGCGAGGCATCCGTCTCACCTCGGCCCGGGGAGTCCATGCCCCCAGTGTGTCTGAACACGTGCTGGCATTGCTCCTGGCGCTCACCCGAGGCTTGGGTCCGGCTACGCGAGACGCCGCTGCGCACCGGTGGCGATATCGAGTCGGCTACGAGGTGTCCGGGCTCACGATCGGGATCCTCGGGCTGGGGGCCATCGGGGAGCTGGTCCGCGGGCTGGCAGCCGGGCTGGGGATGCGGGTCGTCGGTTCCAAGCGGAACCC
>CAZKJJ010000389.1:0-2773 GCA_964553055.1 uncultured Acidimicrobiia bacterium | reverse complement strand
TCACCCAGGACGTCGCCTACGAGGGTCTCCTCAAGCAGGAGCGGACCGAATTGCATGCTCGCGCTGCGGCGGCCATCGAGGCTCAGTTCACCGGCCGGCTCGACGAGGTCACCGAGACGCTCGCCTACCACTGGACACAGGGCGGGGTCGTCGACAAGGCAGTCCACCACTCGAGGGCGGCTGGGCGAAAGGCGATGGACCGATATGCGCTGATCGAGGCGCAGAATCACTTCGAGACGGCCTACCGCCTGCTCACAGAAGCCGAGTCCGGCCCGGCCAATGACGAGGCGTTGATCGATCTCATCCTCGATTGGGCGATCCTCTTCTACTACCAGGCGCACCTGATAGCCCTCGACGACTTGCTGGAACGACATTCGGATGCCGTCGAGCGACTGGGTGACGAACGCCGACACATGTGGTGGCTGATCTGGAGAGGCCACGCAAATGGGTTCCACCTCGACCAGGCAGACAACACCCGCTTCCTCGACGAGGCGGTCACCATTGCAGAGTCCCTCGGAGACCAGGCAGCGTTCGCCTATGCCAAGACCTGGCTGATCTGGGCCAGGTTCGTCAAAGGTGACCTCGATGGGGCGCTGGCCGATGCGGACGAGATCGAAGACTGGGTGCTGGCCAATCGATGGATCCACCCTTACCCCTACTTCAAGTCCCGAGGCGTCCTTGCCTTCGTGCTATCCGTTGCCGGACGCCCGGAGGGGGTGGCAGAGATGTGCCAGGAGGTGATCCGCTTCGGGCATGAGGTGGGGAACAACCGTTGCATCGCCTTTGGCCAGCAAGGCTTGGCGTTCCTCGAGAGCAATCTCGGCAACCAACGGGCAGCGATCCAGATCTCCGCAGAGGCGAGCGCGATCGCCAAAGACCCGATCTATCGGGACACCGCCCAGCTGACCCTCGTGGCCGCGGCCAATCTGGCCGGTGACGGGGCTAGAGCGCGTGAGGCCGTAGCGCATCTCCGGACGGCCGTCGAGAACGGCGTCGATTACCCGGCGCCGCTCTTCATCGACATGGGCGATGCTCTGGCCAGGATCGACGAAGGTGAGCTGTCCAAGGGCATGGAGTTGCTGGAGAGGACCATAGAAACCGCCCGGGATTCATCGCGTGTCTGGGAGTGGATCAATGGCCGCTATTCGAGAGCCATCGTGTACTCGCGGATTGCGAGCGGCAAATCCGAGGGCAACCTCACGTCTTTCCTACGCAATCCTCAGTTCCTATCCCACGTCCGGCGTGCCAAACGACAAGTCATCCCGATGCTGGAGGGTTTCATCGAAGAAGCGCGAGATCGCGGTTTTGCCAGCCTGAGTCAGGGGGCCAGCATCGAACTGGCAAAGGTCCTCATCAACCGTGGCGACGGGGACCTGGCGCGCGGTCTCCTGGAGGCCGCGTTGCCAATGGCAGCTCAGTCCGGAACGGACGAGGCCACCACCATGATCCGGGAGCTCCTGGCCAGGACGTGACACGACGGCAGGTGGCGGACGGCGATGCGTCAGGCACGACTCCCGGTGCCTTTCACAGGCATGCGTAGCGAGCTGTACGTCGCCGGCGACGCTACCGCCACACTGGCCAACCTGGTCGGTCGGGTTCCGCTCGCCAGGGTTGGCGTCGCCGCTGACCTGACCATCGTTCTGACCCAGGCCCTGGCGGCGGTGTGGTTCTTCAAGCTCTTCCGTGGTGAGAACAGCTTCGCTGCCGGGTCGATCGCTGGCTTCGGGTTGGTCAACGCCGCTGCGATTCTGGTAGCGACCGCTTTGTCGGCCACGGCTCTCGTCGTGTCTGGCGACGCCACCCTCGCGCCAGGCGGCGATCAGGCTGCAACTGTGCAATTGCTCTACGAGCTCAATGGAGCTGCCTGGGACATTGGAGGCCTGTTCTTCGGTCTGTGGCTGGTTCCGATGGGTTTCGTGGTCGTCACCTCCCGAGTAATGCCGGCCGCGCTCGGATGGGTGTTGATGGCCGGGGGAGTTGCATACGTAATCAGCGCCTACCTCACCCAGCTCGCCCCTGACGCTCCGAACTTCGTCGGTTCGGTGCTGACAGGTGTGGCTACTGTCGGCGAGTTCTGGATGATCGGGTACCTCCTCATCTTCGGGGTACGAGCTCCGGATCGAATTCCCGCTCCCAGCCCTCCTGTGGCGGCGGTTGATCCGCTCGACGAGGCAGACAGTCCTCAAGTCCGGTCCTGAGGAGACTATCCGGTGGAAGGGGCCGACCGGTCGGCCACCTTCTCAAGGTGTACGGAGAACTGGTGGTATGTGGCATCACTCTCTAGGTGGGGCGGGTGGAGGTCCCTCGGGCCCCTCGGCCCGAACGTCTTTCTGAGGGACGCGCTCACGTCCTTCATCGGATGCGGACAACCCGTATCAGCTGTCGCTCGCGTTGCTGTGTTCCCGGTACCAGACTGCCACTGCGAGCTGACCCCATCCGAAGGTCGGCTGGCTGAGCAAGTGTGTGTTTTCGACGCTGATATCGGGATGGCTCGCCAACCACTGGTTGACCGCCTCTTCAAGCGTGGCGAACTGTTGGGCGGCTTTGCCCCAGCCTGTGGAACTGGAAAGCATCTTGACTTTCCGCTTCATCGGAACCTCCACGCTAAACATCGCCGCCTCCACCACACCCCACCAGAGGCTTTGGTCACGTCCCACTCGATGCCGGCAAATGCGCTGCCGAGCCGGCCACAGCCATACCTGCATCGCCACACAACGGCCACCTCTGAACGTGTACTCGGTGAAGGCGTTCCGTTTATTCGTCGATGACAATC
>CAZKJJ010000388.1:0-2775 GCA_964553055.1 uncultured Acidimicrobiia bacterium | reverse complement strand
GATTCATACACGGTGAGTCTTTCGCCCGAAGAGTTCGTCAAGGCCGTTCAATAGAGGAAGGAGACCCATGCCGAGCTATCTGTCACCAGGCGTTTATGTAGAGGAGGTGGACCGGGGCTCAAAGCCGATCGAAGCTGTGGGAACCGCCGTGGCTGCGTTTGTTGGCTTCACTCAGTCCGCTCCTGAAGGGTCGAGTGGGCTGGAGCCAGTGCTGGTCACCAGTTGGGGAGACTATGAGAGGAAGTTCGGAGGTTTCTTGAAAGGGGCGATGCTTCCCCATGCGGTATACGGCTTCTTCAACAACGGCGGCGGTAACGCCTACGTGGTTCGGATCCCCCATACCGAAGGGGGTGAGAAGCCGCGAACTCCGCAACTGGCACTGCCTGCAGGAGCCAAGACCGACGTCGAATCCCTCCGGATCGAGGCGCTCGAATCAGGGGCCGATATCGAAGTCCAGATCGAGCTGCCCGACGCCGACGAGGGCGACGACTCCTTCACCTTGAAGGTCAAAGAGGGTGGGCGTGTGGTCGAGACGTACGAAAACCTCAGTTTGGGGAAGAACAAGCAGAATGTGGAGACGGTCGTGAACGAGGCCTCGTCTCTCGTCAGGGTCGAGGTTCAATCGGCAGGATCGCTGTCGATCGCCGATCGGATCCCACCGGCAGGTACTTACCCCCTGGCGGCGCCGGAGATGGCTCCCGTCAAGGTGACTGCGCCGCAGTTCGCCGGTTCACCAGAACAACGCACGGGAATTGGGGGCCTGGTGATTGCTGACGACGTGACCATGGTCTTGGTCCCCGACTTGATCACCGCAGCCACCAAAAACGGCGATGTCGATCTTGACATGTGGAAGGCCGTGCAGACGGCGATGATCGTCCACTGCGAGAACGCCGGTAATCGGATGGCGATACTCGACGCGCCACCCGGCATGTCAGCCCAGCAGGTGCGGGATTGGCGGTCCGAGACGGCCATGTACGACTCGAAATTCGCGGTCCTCTATTACCCGTGGATCAAGGTCCCTAACCCGTTGTACGGTGCCAATGGCTCCTCCAACGGCCAGCCCCAGCAACTGACGATTCCCCCGTCGGGGCATGTCGCGGGTCTCTGGTCACGCAACGACAACACCCGCGGCGTCTGGAAGGCGCCGGCCAACGAGGTGATTCAGGGGGCTCTCGAAGTCGACTACAAGATCACCAAGGGCGAGCAGGACATCTTGAACCCCTTGGGGGTGAACTGCATTCGTCCCTTCGGGACGCGTGGTATCCGAGTCTGGGGCGCGCGCACGCTCTCTTCCGATCCGAGCTGGAGGTATGTCAACGTCCGCCGACTGTTCAACATGGTTGAGGAGTCGATCTTGCTCGGGACTCAGTGGGTCGTTTTCGAGCCCAACGACGAAGCACTGTGGGAGCGGGTGAAGAGGACCATCACGGGATTCCTGCGTGGTCTGTATCGCGACGGAGCCCTTGTTGGGGCGACCGAATCCGACGCCTTCTATGTCAAATGCGATGCGGAACTGAATCCTCCCGAGTCGGTCGACGAGGGAAAGCTCATCGTCGAAATCGGGATCGCCCCGTCCAAGCCCGCCGAATTCGTGATCTTCCGGATCAGCCAGTGGCAGGGCGGCTCGGCTGCGAGCGAGTAGTCGAGTGATGCGTCAGAAAGGAGATGTAGATGGCTGAATTGATGGACAACCTGCTGACCGCCTCGACGTTCCATGTCGAGATCGATCAGGTGACGATCGCTTCCTTCAAGAAGGTTTCGGGGATCGAATCGGAGTCGGAGATTATCGAATACAAGGAAGTCGCAGACGGCAGGGTGATAACGAGAAAGGTGCCCGGACACATCACGTACTCGGACATCGAGCTGGCGAAGTGCATAGATGCCGATATGTACATGTGGGAGTGGAGACAGCAGCTCGAGGAGGGCGACATCGCGGGTGCGAGACGAAACGGCTCGATCATTGCCCTCGATTCGATGTTGAACGAGGTGGCCCGTTGGAACTTCTTCAACGGATGGATCTCGAAATGGTCGGGAGCGGAGTTCGACGCCGAGTCGGATGAGGTGGCACTGGAGACTGTCACCATCGCTCATGAAAAAGTGGAGCGGGTCAAGTGAGTCACCCGCTGCAGACCGAATACCAGTTCACATTGCCCAAGTGGTACGTGGATGGCCACGGCACGCTCCACCGTCAAGGCATCATGCGCCTGGCGACGGCTCGTGACGAGATCGATCCACTGCGCGACACTCGGGTCAAGGGAAACGAGGCCTACTTCACCGTCGTAGTCCTCGCCCGCGTCATAACCCAGTTGGGAACCATCAGCGAGGTGAATCCCGCGGTGATCGAGGGCCTGTTCGCAGCGGACTTGGATTATCTACAGGACTTCTACCGGATCATCAACTTCGGGGATGCCAGTGTCCTGGAGGAGGTCGAACCGGGGGCCCCTTTACCGGAACCAACTCTGGTGGGGGCCTGACCCACTACGCGGAGGAAGATCTGTGGGAGGAGGTGTCGTTCCTTGCCTATCACTTGCATTGGGAGCTCGATGCGATTCTCGATCTCGAGCATGGAGACCGCGTTCGAATACTGGAAAGCGTGAGGTCCCTTAATAGGCGTGTGTGGGAGGAGATGAAGAATGCCGTCCCTGGCTGAGAAGCTCGGGCTTCACGGTGCGACATTCAAGGTCGAGGTCGGCGGTCAGTACGCCATCGGCAGCTTCATGGAGGTCACCGGCCTACAGGTCCAGGTCGATGTCGAAACGTATACCGAGGGTGTGA
>CAZKJJ010000387.1:0-2776 GCA_964553055.1 uncultured Acidimicrobiia bacterium | reverse complement strand
CGAAGAACACTGAGATCGCCGTGTGCGGCTGATCCTCCGGCACAACCCAGAATGTAGCGCCTTCGCCGCTCGGTACGATGCCCCGGATAGTGCCTTGAATCCACGACGGTGTGGACGATGGCGGCGCCGCGATTTGCGTGACCGGATCGACCGCAGCGTTTGCCTCTCGCGTCGCGGTCGCGGGGGCAGCATCCGCTGGAAGGGTCGAGTCGTCGGGTCCCACAAGCTCGTCGGAATCTGGGCGGGCTGTCCGTAGGAACGCCGTCCCATCGAACCGCTGTTCCTGGCCAACCACGAAGCTGGCTTCATTGCCGAGCATCCTGAGCAGCTCTTCTGTCGCCGCGAGCGTCTTTCGCAGCACGTGGTCGAGGTCCTCAGCGTGATCTCTGAGGATCTCCAGATGCGAGTGGAGAGCTCTGACGCTGTGAGCGATACCGACTGCGTCGGAACCGCCCTGGGCGCTCACGGAACTGGTTTGGTCGTGTCCACCGGTCAAGAGTCTTCACCGCGTCTGGGTACTCTGCCGAAACTCCTATATCGGCCTCGACATTGCATAAGTGAATCATCGACCATCAAGGCGTGTCAGCCAGGGACTCAGTGGCAACCGACTGTGCCGGTCGATCCTCCCCACTTTCCATTGGAAGGACAGGTATTCGGAGCGCGGACAGGAATCGGGAGAATCCGGGGGCCGTCCATACGCCGCGCGATAGGAAACAATGTTCAAGTGGGTTACGACATTGCCGACAAGATGTAGACACCAAACACATGCGCGTCGCGCGCCAAGACCTGGAGGGCCTCGGTGTCGGATACGCCACCAGCAGTCGGTCTGATCAAAGCAGACGCCGGCGATGTTGCCGAGCCGGCTGATGACGACGCGCGTGATCTGACATTGGAGAAGGCGACGCATGGAGGAGAAACCTCGGCAAGAACCATCGCGGATGTCGAACGTGAGCTATCGCAGGCAGCGGCCGAGCGGGCCGACCTGATAAGCCAGCTCGAAACTCAATACGCCCAGTGGGTGACTCTTGCCGAGCAGCTTCGTGCCAACTGTGAGCAGACCGTCGCGTCTTTCGAAGAGCGTGCTGCACGTCAGCGCGATCAAACCATCGCCGAGAGTGAAGCGCTCAGAGAGGCCTACCGCGCAGAAGCTGAACGTGAGTCGACGCGGATCATCGAGCACGCTTCCGCAAGAGCCGAGGAGCTACTCGCGGAGGCCGAACGGAAGGGGGCAGCAATCGTCGACGCCCGACGTGAAGAGCTTGCCACCACTGAAGCCGAGGCGACCGAACGGATTCGAGAGCTGGAGACCATTGAGGAGAACCTCGCACATCGGGTCGAAGTGGCGAGAAGGATCTACGACGAACTCGAAGAGACGCTGAAGTTGATTGCCGAGACTTCGATAAGAGAACTCGCTGACGCGAGGGCCTCGCTGGCGAATCTCCACCCGAGACCGGCCGAAGGGGAGTAGGTCCACGTAGTCAGGGCGTGGGCGCGACGCACGTGCAGGACGACGACCTGGGAGCGGCAGAGGAGTCGCCCAGCATGCTTTGATAAATTACAGTTGTGTAGTTATCGTCGATAGAGAACTACCAATGGCATCGATATGGGTCGACGTCGCCAAGGTCTTCGTCGCTCGAAGTGGTACCACCTGTCCAGGCAACCGAGGTTCCCCAGCGGCACGGTTCGACCCCTCACGCTCGACGAAGCCGGCCGTGTTGCCCAGACCGTGAGCCGTCTCACCTGGTCCTAGCGCTATGGGAGTGTGCCAGACCCAGGAGGGAGGCTTATTCCCGTCCGGTCGGGTTTCCCATGTCTAATCGCTCGCAACCGCGGCATTTGCCTTTGCGCGGGAGTGCCTGTCGATCCCTCGTAAAGGCGAAACACGTCCTCACCCACGACCTGTGAACGTCGTCGCCTGCAACGACCTCCGCCAAGAGATGGTGAGTGATGCCGATCGCCTGATTCGTCATCCGAACTGTTGATGCAGGAAGGGCGGCCGGTTGGCCGCCCTTCCTGTCAGTGCTCCAGATTCAACCGTCAGTCGCGAAGCCTCCTTCTCAGCGATTCGGCTCCCAGGACGACCAACGCAAGCACGGGAATCCATGCCTGTTGGAACCCGTTGGTCCGATCACAGCCGAGCTCGTTGTATGCGCCGTACTTCACGTGGAACTGCTCGTAAGTAAGGCCGCCATCGAAGTCAGCCAAGATCTCGCCGATCGAAGCCGGGTAGTTGATCTCGTCATCTTCTGCGTTCAGCAGCGCCGCGATCAGGTCTCGCGTTGCCTTCTGCTCAGGAGCAGAGCCGCCACCCGTCCCGACGATGTCGAGAAGGGTGCTTGTGGCGAAGCTACTGGCCGGGAAGAAGGTTCCGACCGTCTGGCCGCTCCAGAACGGTTCGCCCCCACCGTAGCCCTCAGCTTGAAGCGCCAAGCCGAGATCGATCGCCAACTGATCGGACGGCATGTCCCACAACTGGAGACCCGAGCCTCCCTGCCAGAAGCCCGGCGTGCAGCCCTCATCCGGCGGGATGATCTCCAACGAGTGGTCATCGTCATCGGTGATGTCGTTGGGGAACCCATCCGGGTGGTAGTGCACGGTCACAACATTGATCAACGGGTTGGGGTCGCTCAACATCACCGTGTAGTCGAAGGTGAAGTTGCACGACCCACCTGAGGCAAGCGTGCCACAGCCAGCTGCAGCAGCGGTTGCGGTCAAGTCCCCCAGCACCGTGTCACCCACCGAATCCAGAATCAGATTCGGGCTGTCACCCGAGCTG
>CAZKJJ010000386.1:0-2786 GCA_964553055.1 uncultured Acidimicrobiia bacterium | reverse complement strand
GGTGAGGGTCTTGCAGGCTACGCCGTCGTCGGCACGAGCGGATACCTCAGCTACCTCCAGCGCGTGGCTGTGCACCCGCATTGGCAGGGTCGGGGGCTTGGAAGAGCCCTGGTCAGAGCATGCCTGCGCTTCGCTCGCGCCCACGGCGGCCGCACTGTTCTCCTCAACACCCAGCCGGACAACCTCCCCGCGGCCACGCTGTATGCCTCCGAGGGCTTCCAACGGGACAGCCGAAGGCTCCATATCCTCAGAGCAGTGAGGACGTCTTCGTGATAGCGGTCGTGACCGACTCCTCGTGCGACCTCCCCCTGGACGTAGCCAGGCACTTCGTCATCGAGGTCGTGCCGCTGACGGTGCGCCTCGGGGACCGGAGCCTCCTGGACGGCCGTGACCTCTCACCAGACGTCTTCTGGAGGGAGCTCCAGGCCTCGAATGTGCTGCCCGAGACGGCGGCACCGAGCGCAGGACAGTTTCAGGAGGCCTTCTGGAGCCTCCAGCGGGGCGGCGCAGACGGAATCGTCGCCGTGTGCATCTCCTCTCGTCTGAGTGCCACCTACCAGGCGGCGATGATCGCGGCAGACCGTGTCGACATCCCGGTGCAGGTGGTGGACTCCGAGGCCGTCTCCATGGCACTCGGCTTTCAGGTCCTGGAGGCTGCTCGTGCTGCCAGGCAAGGCGACTCCCTCGATGCTGTGGTCGCGGCTGCGAAGGCCTCGACCTTCAAGGTTGGGATGCTGGCCACCCTCGACACTCTCGAGTTCCTACGGAGGGGAGGAAGGATCGGCAAGGCACAGGCGGTCGTGGGGGGTCTCTTGGACATCAGACCCATACTCAGCCTCGAGAACGGAGTGATCGCCTCGGCTGGGAGGAGCAGAACACGCCGCGGAGCTCTCGAGGAGATCGCCGACCGGGTCGTCCGCCTCCTGCCAGATCTGGCAGAGATCGCCGTACTGCACGGCGCCGCTGACGACCTCGAGTCCCTCCTCATCCTCTTCTCAGAGCACATTCCCCGAGATGACTTGATGGTGGCGAACATCGGACCGGTCGTCGGGACCCACACGGGTCCAGGGGCGATCGGGGTCGCCTTCCGCCTGAAGTGACCATCTGACCAGCCGCCATGCCTCCTCCCCTCCCCGAGCGGTATCACCTGGAAGTGAGAATCGGAAGAGACGGCGACACCGAGCAGTGGCTCGCCACCGACCAGGCCTTGGACCGGCCAGTGCTGCTCCGCATCCTGGGGCCCGATACGACACCGCGACGGCGAGACGAGTTCCTCACGGCCGTCTACCGGGCTGCCGGCGTGTCCCACGTCCATATGGCCGCCATCTATGAGGCCTCGGCGGTACCGGACGGGGCATACGCGGTGTGCGAGTGGGGAGGGGGGGTGACCCTCTCCGACAGGATCGCCAGCGGGGAAACGATCCCCATTCACGACTTTCTCGCCAACGCCGCGGGGTTGGCGGATGCTCTCGCCGCCCTCCACCGAGAAGGGGTGCTGCACGGAGTGATCGATCCCTCTGCTGTCCTCTATTCGTCCGCTCACCCTGCCAAGCTGGCCGCGTTCGGAAGGCCGCACAGCAGCGGCAGCGCTGCGACGGACGTTCGCGACCTCGCCGCCACCTTGGAGTTGGCGCTCGTCGGACCAGGAACGTCTGACGTCGCTCCCAGCCAGGTCGTGAACGGGCTCCCCGCCACGGTCGACTCCGCCCTGTCGCAGGCAAAGACGGGGATACTCGATGCGGCAGGTCTCGCCCAGTCACTCCGATCGATTCCCGCCACCGCACCGCCTGCGGTCAGATCCACGAGCTCGTGGGCATGGGCAATACCTGCTGCCATCTTGGCAATCGTGGCTCTGTCGCTGATCGTTCTCGGATCCAGCCTCGAGACCGGGACGGCTTCACCTCTCATGTTCCCCGCCCGGCCCCAGCCGGCGACGTCAGTGGCACAGGCGACTCCAGCGGCCGTGACGACGACCGCGCCCCAGCGACATCAGGAGACGCCAGCAGTGGTGATAGGGGACCTAGCCGCCTACGACCCCTTCGGCGACGGGTCGGAGCAGCACTCGAGGGACTACGGGATCGACAACCTCGTCGACGGTGACGAGACGACCACCTGGAGGACCGAACGGTACAACGACCCGCTCTCACAGCAGAAGGCCGGCGTCGGTGTGGCGATCGGCGTCACCGGCAGGCCCAGTTACTTCGAGGCCGTCCTCCTGTCCCCAGGTGTCCACCACACGCTGTACTGGGCTGAGCAGATACCTGAGGACTTCGGGGTCTGGGAGAGGATCGCCACGGGCATCTCGGAAGGAGGGAACCTGACAGTGCAGCTGCCTGCGAGGGTGGGCGGCGGTTGGCTGTTGTGGTTCACTGATGTGCCAGGTCACGAAGACGGGTACTACGCCGAGCTGGGTGATGTGCGCTTCCTGCCATGATCGGAGGCGGATTGACCGACATGGACCTGCTGAACCGTCATCTGGCAGGCGATCCCGATGCCTTCGGCCAACTTTTTGTCCGGCACCGCGACCGACTCTGGGCGATCGCGCTTCGCACCATGGGCAACCCCGCGGACGCCGAAGACGCTCTTCAGGACGCCCTTGTCTCGGCCTTCCGGAGAGCAGGCTCCTACCGCGGCGAGGCCGCGGTGACCACCTGGCTTCACCGAATCGTGGTCAACGCCTGCCTCGACCGGCTCCGCTGGCTCAAGTCCAGACGCACCGAACCGCTCCCCGAGGACCGCTCCACCGATCTGGACAATGGGCAACACCCGGGGACCAGCTCCCCGGT
>CAZKJJ010000385.1:0-2791 GCA_964553055.1 uncultured Acidimicrobiia bacterium | reverse complement strand
GGCAGGCCCTGTGGTGCGAACCCACGGGCAGCCAGCTGCTCAAGCAGCGGCTGCGCCTCCTCGTCGGGGGTCGTGACCGCGATGCGCACAGTTCTGTGAACGCTACGCCCGTCTGAAGATCGGTGCCCAGGAGCGCGAAACCTCGCACTGCGCGATCCGAAGACCGAGTTCGGGCATGTGCGCGCTGATCGGCTAACCTGAGCGTGCTTCTGAGCACCTCGATCGAGGAGCATCACCCTTGGACGACTATCTCTCGGTGCGCAGGTCGGCGCGGGTCCCCACGGGGGAGCTCGTCGTGCTGGCCGCCACTGAGTCGCCTCCCGTGCGCACGGAGGTTCTCCACTTTCGGACGGAGGGATCGAACGACGTCGTGGACATCACCGATGTCGCCAGGGATGTGCTGGCCCGCTCCGGTGTGAGGCACGGCCAGTTGACGGTCTACGTTCCGCACACCACGACCACGGTGGTCATCAACGAGGCAGAGGCGGGCTTCCTGAACGACTACCGCAGGCGTCTCGAGGCACTCGTGCCGACAGATCTCTACTACGAGCACGACGACTGGGAGCTCCGCACGGAGAACCTGCAGGAGGACGAGCTGGTCAACGGACCTGCACACGTCCGGCAGGTGCTGGTCGGGGGCGCCTCGAGCGCCGTGCCCGTCGTCGACTGCGAGCTCCTGTTGGGGCAGTGGCAGCGCATCCTGGTCATCGAGCTCGACCAGGCGCGGGATCGCAGGGTGATCATCCACGCGCAGGGGGCCTGAAGGCCCTTCGCCATGCCTGACCCCAGCCGTCAGGAACGGGACCTGGCGGCTGCGTTCCTCGCACGGTACGGACGTTCGCCTCAGCTCGTCGCCAGGGCGCCCGGCAGGGTGAACCTCATCGGCGAGCACACCGACTACTCAGGCCTTCCGGTTCTCCCTGTCGCGATCGACAGGGAGGTGCTGATTGCGGCCGCACCTGGCCAGGAGGCGGTAGTGGAGCTGGACTCGCTGGCGCTCCCATCGCCGATGTCCTGGGCGGCGCCGCCGCCGGTGGGAGAAACGAGGAGCTGGCACCGCTACTTGGCTGGTTCTCTCGCCGAGATCGGAACATTCCGCGGGGCTCAACTACTCATCGGAGGGGATCTCCCGTACGGCGGGGGGCTCTCTTCGTCTTCTGCCCTGACGGTCGGGCTCCTCGCGGCGCTCAACGAGATATGGCGGCTTGGTTGGGACCGGAGCGCTCTCATACAGGCAGCGGTGAGAGCGGAGCGACGGACCGGCATGGAGGGCGGCGAGATGGACCAGACCGTCATCGTGCTCGGCAGGCCCGCGACCGCATTGCGCATCGACTTCCAGCCGACGAGAACTCGTCACGTCGTCCTCCCGGAGGGCCTGGCGATGGCAGTCGCGTATTCGGGAAGCGAGGCTTCCAAGTCGACGGCCGTCGACCGTTACAACACGCTGGTCGTGGCCGGCAGGGCTGCGGCACTGCTGCTCGAGCGCGCTGCCGGCATCGACGCCGGTGCACCTCCTCGGCTGGCCCCTTTCGTGGCTGCGCCGGGTCTCGAAGCCGCGGTGGCCGATCTACCTGAGTGGGCGTCAGCCACGTGGGTGGCGGACCAGGTGAGCGTCGGAGATGACGCCATGGTCTCGCTGACCGACGGCAGGTTCGATCGGTCTGCGCCGCTTCCCGTGCGATCCTTTGCAGAGCACGTATTCGGTGAGACGAGGCGCGTCGAAGAGACCGAGAAGGCGCTCCGGTCTGGCGATCTCCGCAGCTTCGGGGAGCTGCTGGACGAGTCGCACACCAGCCTCGGCGCCCTCGGGGTGTCGACGGCGGGGCTCGACAGGGCGGTCGCCGCGATGCGCCTTTCGGGGGCCTATGGGAGCAGGCTCACCGGTGCGGGATTCGGAGGCTATGCGCTGGCGGTGTGCTCACCGGACCGGCTGCCCGGTGTCGTACGGGCCGCAGCGCGGGCGACGGGAGGTCCTGCGTTCGCAGTCGAGGCATCGGCGGGCCTCTCCGTCCGTTCCCTTTGAGAGTCAGAGGATCTGACTGAGGAAGAGCTTGGTCCGCTCCTCTCGAGGGTTCTTGAATAAGTGCTCGGGAGTGCCGACCTCGACCACTTGGCCGTCCGCCATGAACAAGACCCTGTCCGCCACCTCCCTGGCGAATCCCATCTCGTGGGTGATGACGATCATCGTCATCCCCTCTCGAGCCAGGTCCCTCATCACGTCCAGCACCTCACCGATCATCTCGGGGTCGAGCGCCGAAGTGACCTCGTCGAAGAGCATCACCTTGGGTCTCATGGCGAGGGCGCGGGCGATCGCAACCCGCTGCTGCTGACCTCCCGAGAGCTGACCAGGGTACTTCCTTGCCTGCTCGGGGATCCGAACCCGCTCGAGGAGCTGCATCGCCTGCTCCTCGGCTTCTCTCTTGGGGGTGCGCCGCACCTGCCGGGGAGCCAGTGTCACGTTGTCGATGACCGAGAGGTGCGGGAAGAGGTTGAAGTGCTGGAAGACCATGCCCGTCTCGCGGCGAATCTCCTGGATGTTCCTGAGATCCTCGGTCAGCTCGATCCCGTCGACGACGATTCGCCCGCTGTCGTGTGTCTCGAGGCGGTTGATGCACCTGATCATCGTCGACTTCCCTGAGCCCGAGGGGCCGATCACGACCAACACTTCCTGGCGGCCGACCCTCACGCTGATGTCGTCGAGCGCCTGGAACGTCCCGAAGAACTTGTCGACATGGTCGAGCTCGATGATGACATCGCCCACCGCCTGCGTGGCGTCGGAGAACACCTCCTC
>CAZKJJ010000384.1:0-2800 GCA_964553055.1 uncultured Acidimicrobiia bacterium | reverse complement strand
TCATGGGCACGTGGCTTCTCTCCAAGGGTGTTCTTCCCAACCCTCTTTCATATCTGGCAGAGCAGTGGCCGAGACCGCTCTGAGGGTGGTTGTCGCCATGGTCACCCACCGTGGTCTGATTGACCCACGTTTGACGCGGACCGCCACCAATCCTCGTAGTCGCCGATAGTCATTGGGATTTCGGCCTCAACGCGACCTATTTCGAGGCAGGTCCGAGATATCAAAGATTCCCGAACGATGGGTCCGCCGGAGCGTCGGTCGAATTCCGAGAGTTTCTTCATCGAAGAGGACCGTGGCGTCGGTGAGTGATAGCCCCGATGAAATGGTGTTCGCCTGTTCGGTTTGTGGCCAACCGGCAACCACCGTCCAAGTCCTGGAGGCCGGTGTCGTCCCGCCCAGCTGGCCTGCCGATGCATCACCAGTCGACGTCGATCACCAGCGACGCATGGTGACTACCTCGGGTACGGGAGCCTGGACCACACAAGTGGAATCAGATGACGACCCTCTCACCCTATGGCGGAACGGCGACCTCGAAGAGCTTCGGCACCAGGACTCACAGTCGACGGGCAACTACTGCTTCGACTGTGCCGCCTGGTACTGCACACGACACTCACCCATAAAGCAGGTGGTCGAAGCTGGAGGAGCTCCCATGTATGACTGGTTTTGGCAGTCAGTATGCCCCGAAGGCCACAAAAGGACCTTCGAACGGTGGTGATCGATGAACCTCGCAGAGGGATCCAAACCCGGAGTCGACTTGAAAGACAATCCGGGTTTGTCGCCGACCAACTTCGATGGCTTCCCCGGTGTGGCGGTGGACGGGACGAGCGTGATGTGCCAGCAGCTGCCAAGGACGCCAGCGTTGAGTCCGCCATCGAACGCCCATGAGGCTGGATTTAGCGGCGGATGGAGGCCCGCCACGATCTGGGCGCCAGCTGCCTCAGCCGGCTGGGGCTCGTTTCTTCGGGGACAAGGGAGCTTGGTAGGTCTCGCCCGCTGTCCAAACCACGAGTATGAAGTGGGTCGCAATCACGACTAATGAGGCCCACTCCAACCAGAGCAGCCAGTTTGTGCTCCATCCGCCGTCCACGAAGTTCCCCGCCACGAAGAAGAGCGCCGCCCCCGCCAGGACACCCGCCTTGAGGCCTTTCTTTGCGATGGCAGATCCCACAACGACAACGTTGCCGGCAAAGAAGATGTAGACACCGGCTCGATGCAGCAGATTGAATTCGTCCTGGTTGAAGATGACCAGCATCATCAGGGCGGCGCCCAGGATCCAGTTGTACTCGTTTTCCTTCTTTGATACGCCGTTGAAGACAAACAGCATCGCTGCCATCGTCAGCGGCACATAGAACACGACTGGAGCTGGCATGTTCCAGTAGGCGCTGATGGCTGGGCGAATCCCGTTTTCACTGTCGAGGAGGATCATTAGAGCCGGGCTGAACAAGCAGGCCAGTGCCAAACCGGTTTCCAGAGTCCGGACGCGCTTGGTTCGCTCAGCGACCCTACCGGCGGCTTCTTGCAGCTTCACCCGAGTCTGCTGGAGAGCCCTTTGAATCTCCATGAGTCCTCCTCGTGAATCGACCGGGTCACCGAATCACATGCCCGGTTAAAGCTATACCACCGCATCACGGGGAGAACGCGCGGCCAGCAGCGCGCGACGGCCATAGCTCGGGGCTGGTCCTGGTTTCGCTATGGAGATCTGGTGTTCATCCTCTGCGGGGCGCCGTCCACCACCCTTGGCGCCAGGGTGACCAGAGGTCTAAAGACTCTTCCCATGGGCGGCCCGGTGCACGACAGTGGCGATCAGATCCTTGATAGGGGGTCGCCAATGCCATACCCACGATGGCTGGCCAACATCAACAAACGAATCTTTAACCCAAGAGAAATCCGTAGAGGTGTGTACCCGGTGGTGAGACATGTGGGCAGGACGTCGGGCAAGTCTTATGAGACACCGCTTGATGCGTATCCGACCAAATCCGGCTTCGTGCTGGTTGCCAGGTACGGCCCCGAGTCGGACTGGGTGCGAAACATCCTCGCAGCCGGCAGCGCCACCCTCAGAATCGGTGGTGAAGAGCACGCCCTCGCTTCACCGCAGTTGGTCTCCCAGACGGAAGCGCTCAACGTCCTGGTTTCCGCAGAGCCGCCGGCCGACTTCACCAAGGCCGAGGACTTCCTCTTGATGGACTACCAGAGCCAGCCGGCCAGAACCCAGACCTAAGCCCCATCGTTGACGCACCCATCCGGGCAAGGGGCACGACCGGGTCTCTTGCCGCATTCGGCGGGTGTCAGGCCGACGTCAGGAGCGGAAGGGTGAATCCTGCCGGTGGCTCATCTATCAAGCTTCAGTATCGTCGCGTGATGCGAATAGCCGCCGCCCAAACCGCACCCCATTGGGGCGACAGTGGGGGCACGACAAAACAGGTCATCGACTGGGTGTATAAGGCAGCCGCTGACGACGTCGAGGTTCTGGCGTTCGGTGAGACCTTCCTGCCGGGGTATCCATTTTGGGTATCGCGGACGGATGGAGCGCGGTTCGATGCTCCGGACCAAAAACAGGCCTACGCCTTCTATCTGGAGGCCGCGGTGAATCTCAATGGTCCCGAATTGGCGGAGATCACAGAGGTTGTGCGAGACACTGGTGTGTTCACGTACTTGGGTGTGGCAGAACGGTCCCAGAGTGGAGGATCCGTCTTCGCCACGCTGGTGGCGATTGACCCAACGAAGGGAGTTGTCAGCGCTCACCGCAAGCTGATGCCCACCTACGACGAGCGACTCGTTTGGGCCCAGGGCGACGGTCATG
>CAZKJJ010000383.1:0-2806 GCA_964553055.1 uncultured Acidimicrobiia bacterium | reverse complement strand
AGGGCTACGGAACGAGTTTCCGCCCCTCCGCTCACTCGATGCCGTCCAACACAATCTCCCGGAGGAACTCACCAGCTTCGTGGGCCGGGAAGAGGAGATCGCCCAGGCATTCGATCTGCTCTCCACCCAGCGGCTCCTCACTATCACCGGGCCCGGCGGCATCGGCAAGACGCGTTTCTCGCTGCGGCTGGCCGCCAAGGCCACTGGACTATTGGAGGGAGTCTCTTACGTCCCGTTGGCATCCATCTCGGACCCTGATCTCGTCACACCCACCATCGGTTCCGGGCTCGGACTGGCTGCCACGACAACCGACCCCACAGACCGCATCGTCGACTACCTCTCCGGGAAGCGATGGCTTCTGGTGTTGGACAACTTCGAGCAACTGATGTCGGCAGTGGACATCATCGCCGATCTGTTGCGGAGGTGCCCTGCACTGACGGTCTTGGCGACTTCCCGCGGCCCGTTGCGTATCACTGGTGAATGGGAGTATCCGCTGGTTCCTCTGCCGGTGCCGGACAGGGATGGACGAATCGACCCCAAGCAGCTGTTGGCCGTGGGCTCGGTCCGGCTGTTCGTAGACCGGGCGATGGCGATCCGGCCAGGCTTCACTCTCGACGAGTCAAACGCAGCGGCTGTCGCCGAAATCGCGGTCCGTCTCGAAGGGCTTCCGCTCGCCATCGAGCTGGCCGCGGCACGAACCAGGCTGCTGTCACCCCGCAACATCGCTGATCGGCTCGGGGACCAGCTCAGTCTGCTGGCGAGTGGCGCCCGCGACCTCCCCCGACGCCAGCAGACCCTTCGTGCAGCCATCGACTGGAGCTACGAGTTGCTCGATGACGACCAACGACGTCTCTTCAGACGTTGCGCCGTGTTCGTGGGCGGCGCCACTCTCGAAGTGGTGGAACGTGTGTGTGCCGAGCCCCGTGCTCTCGACCTGACAAACGACCTCATCGATCAGGGGTTGCTCCAAGTCGAAGACGCCGACCCTGACATCCGCCTCTCGATGCTGGAGCCCATCCGGCAATACGCGCTGGAACAGCTCCAGGCCAGCGGCGAGTCGACCGAGATCCGAGACCGCCACCTCGAGGCTTTCCTGTCCTTCGCCGAGGCGGCCTCGTTCCGGTCGAACACGATCGAACAAGGCATTTGGCTTGATCTGATGGAGACCGAGAGAGACAACCTCCGCACCGCGCTGACCTGGGCGGTCACGTCGCTCCGGGCCGAGCAAGCATCCCTTCTCGTCTACCACTTGTGGCGGTTCTGGCACATGCGTGGCCCGCTGCAGGAGGCGGAAGAGCGCATCCAGGAGGTCCTGGAGCTGAACGGAGTCTCACCGGGTGCCCGGCTCCGGGCGTTGGAGGCCGCCGGGGGAATCGCCTACTGGAAGGGCGATGTCGGCCAGGCGATGACTCACTACCAGCGGGCACTCGATATCGCCAATAGACAGGGAGACGAGTCCGAAATCGCCCTTGCCGAATACAACCTCGCATTTCCGGTGTGCCTCACCCACGACTCTCCACGGGCCTTCGACCTGATCAACGCAGCTATGAAGCGCTTTGAGCGCGTCGGCGATCGGAATGGAGTCGCCCGCACGCTCTGGGGTCGCGGGACCCTCTACCAACTAGCAGCGGAACGTGACGAGATTCCCAATCTGATCGCCGCACTGGAAGACCTGCGCGCCGCTCTAGCTAAATTCGAAAAACTCGAGGATCTCTTCATGCTCGGATGGTCTCATCGGATGATCGCCACCACCTCGCTGCGGGCAGGGGACCTCACCACGGCTCGCCGTCACCTGGTCGACGCAATCGACATCTTCGAACCGGTCGGCGACACATCAGGCCTGATCCTGTTGCTCAGAGATCTGACCGAGCTGCACTTTGCCGAGGAGCGGTTCCCGGAAGGTCTGATCCTGGCCGGAGCGTTACAACAACACGGTGAGGATCTCAGCGTCGATATCGTCAACGTCGCCAGCAATCAACTGACCGGACTGCAGATGGCTATGGAGACAATGGGCTCGCGGGCCTCCGAGGAGCTCATCGACCGGGGTAGTCGGCTGTCACTGACCGAGGCCATGGCATTCTCAAAGGGCAACATGCCGGTCTTCGAGTTCCCCGCGACAGGGCCATGACTCGCGCACGAACCGGCGAGCCGGCCCGAAGCCGAGTTTCGAAGCTCCCAGCCATCTTCTGTCTCAAACCGTCGCCGTCGGGCTTCGGCGAGCTGCCAGATGGCAGCTACGGCGACCAGAGCGGGGGGCATGTCGCTCTCACACGCTTCAACGCCGAACCCTCCCCGGCCCAGGCCATACAGGCCTACCTTGCCGGGCTGGAGAGCGTGACCGTCGCCGACGACGCCGAGATCGTCGATAGTGAGCCGGTCGCTGGGCTCCCCAGCGCAGTGGTGGAGACCCAAGCCGGGCTGCCCGATGGACGAGAGATCGAGCTCGACGTCGTGGCCTTCGGCGATGACCGCGGCAGCTACCTGATCATCGTGCAGCACTTCGTGCCGCCGCTGGCCGAACCCTTCAGGAGCATCCAGCTGCCCACCATCCTCAAGAGCGTCACCATCGACTAGTCGTGACAGACAGGGACGTTGTCCCTGGCGGAATTTTCTTCACTCGACGACGCAACCTAGGAGAAGTTTCCCGGTCTCGACGAGTCACCGATGAAGCTGCCTAAGTTGCATCTCCGACCTGGGAGCCGGATTCGGACACGACTCGACACCGACCTCGAAACCATCCAGCGGGAAGCCCAGCTACGTCGTGTCGGACGGGACCTCTACGACCAAGCCTCGACTGTCTCCAGTG
>CAZKJJ010000382.1:0-2819 GCA_964553055.1 uncultured Acidimicrobiia bacterium | reverse complement strand
GGAGACCGGCGAGGGCTGGCTGTTCCTCACCCATGGTGTAGGCCCGATGCGCAAATATTCACTGGGGGCGTTCCTGCTCGACCTCGACGACCCGGCCCGTCTCATAGGCAGACTGGAGACACCCTTGCTCGAGCCGGACGCCGACGAGCGCAACGGCTATGTGCCGAACGTCGTCTACTCGTGTGGGGGGATGATCCACGAGGCGTGGCTGGTGGTTCCGTACGGCTTCGCCGACGAGGGTGTGAGGTTCATGACCGTCCGAGTCGATGATCTGCTTCGGGAGATGGCTTAGCCAATCACCCGCGCATACGCCGCTTCGTAGCCCCGGGTCATCTCTGCGATGCCGAATCGAGACTCGGAATCGGCACGACATTTCGCCCGATCGAAAACGTCCAGATGGGCCAGAGCAGCCACGGCGCCCGCCACATCGTCGACGACCGCACCGGTGATCCCGTCGCGAATCAGTTCGGGCAAGGCGCCTCTCCGCCAGCCGATGACCGGGGTGCCGCAGGCGAGTGACTCGACTACCACCAATCCGAACGGCTCATCCCACTCAAGCGGCATAAGCAGCGCGGCTGCTCCGCCGTAGAGTTCGATGAGCTCCCGACGTGACAGATCGCCCAGGTACTTGGCGTCGGCCCTGGTGAGAGCAGGCCGCACGTTCGCGGCGAAGTAGTCGTCATATTGGCGTTCGATTGGGCCGGCCAGCCGGATCGGCGTCCCTGCTCGGCGTGCGACCTCGATGGCGAGATCGGGCCTCTTCTCGGGAGCCATACGGCCAGCGAAGAGCAGATAACCGCCGGATCCGTTTCCGATCTCGAACTCATCGGTGTCGATCCCGTTGCGCACCGTCGCCACGTAGTTGAGGCCGGGAAAGAATTCTCGTTCCGAGTCGGAGACTGAGACGAAAGGTAGGTCTCGGCACCGCTCTAGGGCGGGATGGATGCCTCGATTCCAAGCAGATCCGTGGAGCGTGGTGACTACCGGTGTGGAGACGAGGGGGGCGTATCCCAGGGGGTGGATGTTCATATGGGAGTGCACGATGTCGAATCCGCCTGGGGAGATGTGCTCGAAGGCTGTGGCGATGTGGAGCTCCTCCCAAACCCTGTGGTCGGGTGCTGGTTCGTCGCCTGGCCATTCGTCCAGTGGGTGTGGTGTCGTGGCTACGAGACGTGCCGGTGTGTTGGAGCCGGCAACGCCGAACAGGGTCACGTCGTGCCCGGCGGTGACCAGCCCTTTGGTCAGGTCGGCGACAACTTGCTCCCACGGGCCATATCCAGTCGGCGGGAGCCGATGAGCGATCGGCGCCAGCATGGCGACGTGCGCCAAGGACGTCACCTCGCCTTGGTCCCCGTACCCGAGAGTTGGGCCGACCGGACGCGCTGACAGGCTTGCAGAACTGCCAGGCCAGCGATTGTCGACTCCGCCCCTCGGTTGGCGTTGGCGCCGTCCTCCATCAAGCCATCGAACGTGGCACCGGTCAGGGGGTCGTACATGCGCACACCCCGATCGTTGTTGCCCTCGAGCCACTCACCACAGCGAAGCACGACCTGTCTCCATTGATCATCACCGGTGATGAGCCAGGCTCGCTCGCATGCGTCGCTCAACGCGGCGGCCTCGATGGGCTGCTGGTCGAACCCTTGCCGCGGATCCCCCGGGGCCCAACCACCCACGGGGGCGAACGAGAGATGGCCACCGTCGGTCTCGGCCTGTACCAGCCAGGACAGGGCTTCGAGGCCCCGGTCGATTAGAACGCGATCGTCCAGTACTTCCCCAGCAGACAGCATCGCATCGGCAATCCGCCCGTTGGCATAGGTGAGTCGGGTCTCAGGCCAGGGTCGGCTGGCGTCCGCCAATCGCTCGGCCACTGGGGACGCAAACCGCATTGCGAGGGGATCGGTCGGGTCGTGCTCCCACAGTGCGTGGGCTCCTAGGGAGGCGTATGCGAGCGGACGAAGATGTGGGGAGGCGATCGTGGGGACCTCGGAGAGAGCCGAGGCGGCGGCCTGACGTAGGTCGGGTCGGGGCCCGATAGTGGCGGTGACGGCGAGTGCCCAGATCGCCCGGCCCTGGGTGTCACTGGTCTCCAACTCCTCCACCCATCGGCGGTCGAAGGTGAGACGGTTGCGAAACTGTCCTTCGTCCGTCATCGCGTCGAGGGTGAAGGCGAGCAGAACTCGAATGGATGCGACCACCCGTTCGTCGAGGGGAGCCTGGCAGAGGACGATCAGGGCACGCGCCGCGTCGTCCAGTGTGTACCCGTGCTCTCGTCTCGGGACACCGAATCGCGAGTGTTCGTAGATACCCGTGTCGTCGATGAGACCGAGCAGATACCCGTACTCAGGAGGCGGGAGAGACATGGCTCATCACCGCGGGCCTGGTCACGACGTCATCGACGAGTCGCTCGTACTCCCGTGCGACATGGCCCCACTCGAGATCGGGTGCGATGGCCTCCTGAGCCTTCATCATGTGCTCCCAGGCATCACTCGGCCCAAACAAGCGGTCGACTGATAACGCGATCGCCTCTGGGTTGCGGTGAGGCACGGCGATGACAGCTCCCTCCTCGGCAAGCTCGACGGCGTGAGGAAAGGCGGTGGCGACTACGGGAACATTGGCCGCGACCGCTTCAACCAGGACTCCGGAGACGATCTGATCGGTCGAGTCGTACGGCAGGACCACGAGGTCCGTCCCGATGAGCAATTCACGCAGAAGACCGGAGGAGATGTAGTCGTCGATGAATCTGACGTTTTCATGGAGTCCGAGTTCGGACACCAGGCGTTCGAGAAAGCCCCGGTAGGTCTCGCCTTCGTTGAGGGCCA
>CAZKJJ010000381.1:0-2829 GCA_964553055.1 uncultured Acidimicrobiia bacterium | reverse complement strand
GCGCGACAAGGCCGACGCGGAAGTGGCCCGGCGGATGGCCGCGCGCCTGGTGCGAGCCGCGGAGCGCCATGTTGCCGAGGCCGATGCCACATCCGGAATGGTTAGAGAGCAGGCGCTGGCCGGCGATCGCATCTGGGCCGGACTGGTGAGGACCGCCCCAAACCGACCGTCGGGTTGGCACCATCATGGCGATCACGACACTTATTTCTATGTCGAGTCCGGAATGATGCGGATGGAGTTCGGTACCGGCGGCACCCAGGTGGTCGAAGCCGAGGCCGGTGACTTCGTACACGTGCCGAAGGGCGTCATCCATCGCGAGGTGAACCCTGCCGACGAGGAGGGAGCGGTGATTCTGGTCAGAGTGGGAAGCGGCCCACCGGTCGTCAACGTCGCTGGCCCTCTGGACGCCTGATCGGGCACTGCAGTTCTCCGACCAGCCCCCTGACCAGCTCCTTTGTGGTCGGGACGGTCGGAGCCCTCTTCTTGCAAGTCAGTCCTTCGGGCGGGGTCAAGCGCTGGATTCGGATGAGGCTTGCCGCGCGGCCCTAGCTCGAACGACCGGTCTATCCGCCGCCTGTCCTACAAATGGCTGAACAGGTGGAACTGGCTCATGGCGGTGACCGCCACCAACGCTGCGGCCAAACCTCCCAACGTGATAAACACGGCGAGTCTGCTACGGCGGGAGGCCCAAACAATCGTCGCCACCACCGCGACTCCGACCATCGCCATCTTGGCCATGAACGCGACCAGATAGGCGTCTCCGAAGAAGCGGCTCGCCAGCTCCTCCCAACGAAGGAGACCGGGGAATGTGACGGGTGCACCCCAGAGGGCGAGAGACAAGCCGGTGATGGCCGCGAGAACCATCCCGGTGAGTGCCAACGTGACCAGAAGCCTGTGCTCCCGTCCCAGGATGGAGATGAGAAGCGGGATCGCCCAGAGCCCCAACGCGGCAACGTGAAGCACGCGAAGCGCTATGTCCAGGCGAAGCTCGTCGGCGGGCTCGGTCACGTCGATGACGACGTCGTCTCGGTCTGTGGCTTCGGGAGATGGAGATGACACCGAATTCGTGGTCGATGGCTCCTCTGGGAGCTGGCTGGTCGAAGTCGATTGCTCCCCAGCCGCTTCATGCAGGTATATCGAGCTGCCCTCGGCGGCGATGGTGCCCATCCGATCGGGACGTTCCGAGTCGTACTTGACCTTGGGCTGGCCCGCCTCGGTGGTGTAGTGCGGCCACGGGAGGTTCTCCTTGAATGTGAGGGTCTCCTCCCCGGAGCCGAAGTCGACGGTGAGAGTTACAGTCCACAGGGCCGCCGACGGGTACACGATCGTTGTGCGATGAACGCCATCGGTCCCGGTGAGCTCGACGGGCTCGACACGATCCCCCTTGTCGGACTGTGCACTCAACACGATCAAAGGCTCGTCGGCTCCCTCGGCAGTGGCTGCATAGTCGATGATCAGGGGTGCTTCGGCGGTCTCGATGAATGCCTCGACCACTATGCGAAAGCGATGCTCTCCGACTTGGGCCTGCTGAGCCTCCGATCCGAGGATGCTCGTCGATTCAGCGGCGACCGTCCCCACCCGGTCGGCGTCGAGTGTGTCGACCATCACCACGGGCGCCTCGGGTACCGGCTCACGGACGATTTGAGTGAACTCAACCGATCCCGAGGAATCGGGGCTGTCGAACTCGATCGTTACCCGCCATTCCCCGTCGCCCGGGAACTGGAGACGCCCGATGTAGACCCCGGTAACGGTCTCGACCACGGGAGTCACATCCACTTGGTCGGGTGGCTCGATGGATATGGTGACATCGGCCCCGGTCATCGGGTCTCCGTCGACGAAGACGATCGAGATCCCGTAGTCGACCAACCCCAATTCCTCTCCCCCTCGCGCCAGCCCTTCCACGACCACTTCCACAGCCTCTCCGTGCGCCCAAGCAGGTACCCCGGGTGCTGCCAATATTCCAGTGAAGGCGACCAAAACGAGCATCTTGTGTGCCCTCCTGGTTGCGACCCGGTCAGTTCGCATCACTGATGGCTCGGGTGGCGGGCGAGCCACACCCAACAGGCTCCGCGGGGTCTTCGGTCGTGGCGGCGCTGTCGACGCCGGCCGTAGTCACTAGCGGCAGAGGCGGCATCGCCAGTCAGGTTTCATTGGTGGCGCTCCTTGGCCTCGTCCGATGCAGAGCTCGTCACAGATGTACGAGGAAACAGCCGTGTCGGTTCGATCACATCTCTGAAAATTACGGTTCTGCAAGAGGAAGGCTGACCCTGGGAGCCACGAGCGGAAGTGCCGATCACCAGCACTCTCGTCCATGTGCGATATCGCTCAGACTGGGTGATCGGTGCAGGTGCGGTCGCCGCACTGTGGCGCAGTTCCGGTCAAGCCGGAGGGCTTCGTCCTAGGACAGCATCGAGCCGCCGTTGGAATGCATCGACTTCGAGTTCGGGGTTGAGGAGGCGTTCGAGCTCGTAGCCTTGAATCAGGTTCACGAGGGTGCGGGCGGTCTCGACGGGGCGCGGCCAGCCGGCGGCCTCGAGGTCCCCCGCCATGTGGCCAACCAGTCGGGTGTCCCAGCCCCGGACGTGGGCGGCAAGCTCGGTGTCTCTAGAGGCGTAGAGGAGCATTTCGTGCTCGGCGCGTATGAGTTCTTCACCGGGGTGGACGAACTCGCGGCGGACGATCTCGATGGCGAATCGACGCACGCGCTCTGCCGGGTCCGAGACGGAGGAGCGCAGCTCTTCGTCGATCTCCATGAGAAAGCGGTTGGCGAACCGAAGGTAGAAGCGGAAGGTCTCCCTGATGAGATCCTCACGGGACACGAAGTGATGG
>CAZKJJ010000380.1:0-2853 GCA_964553055.1 uncultured Acidimicrobiia bacterium | reverse complement strand
CGTCCCACCCGTCGCTGTCGAGAGCCATCGCGGCGCGGGCGCCGACGAGGGTGAAGCATTCTGGCTTGGCGGTGGCGCCGCGATCGACGAAGCCGAGATCGTGGAGGAGCGACGCAATCCACAGGAGCTCCTCGTCGAAGCTGATCCGGTCGTGGGCAGCGAGTATGACGCTCCAGACGTACGAGCGTTGCGAGTGGACGAGGACCACGGGTGGGGTCTGCTCGGCGCACAGCCTTTCCGCGTCGCGGCAGGCCACTGAATCGGGAATGCGTAACTGGTCCAGGTCGATCTTCGCTAAACGGTCTCGACCGACGTCGAGCCGTCGAAGGAACCGATCCGGCCATGATCGCGATTCGATCAGCAATCCTTGGGCGACCAGTTGGAGTCGGTCGCGGCGTGACAACCGCCCCCCGGTGCGCGTCGCCCAGTCGAGCGTTCCGACGGTCGCGGGCCGCATCGGCTCGTTACCCACTGACATCCAACTTCCACCCGTCCTCGTGGCACCCTCCTCCATGACAATCTCCGGATCCCGTCGGTGTCCAATGCGAAGGCTCCGGGTGCCTCCTCGCGAGTGGTAGAGGCGAAGGGTCCAGCGATATAGGCCCACGTCACATCGCCCACGCTCAACGCCTTCGCGATCACCTTCGAAGGCCGGCTCCTGCCCACCAGCACCGATGAACCCGCCAGACTCAGTTACACCGTCTCTCGGACAGTCCTCACGGCTGCCCGCACAGCAAGGAGCCCCGGCTACGGAGAGACGGGCGCATGCGGGGAGTCGGGGCCTGGTGGGGAAGGCATGGCTGGCGCTCCCTTGGCCGTCTTCTGGCGGAACTCTGCGGGAGACGACCCGAAGTGCTTGTGGAACGCCCGCGAGAAATTGCTGCGGCTGGCGAACCCGACACGGCGGGCGATGGCTTCGACAGGCAGGTTGGTCGTATGCAGGTATCGGGCACCGCGGCGCAGCCGCACCTCACGCACGAACGCCATGGGACCCTGCTGGAACGTGGACGCGAACTCGAGGGCGAATGCCGACCGGCTCATCTGCGCGACGGCTGCAAGGGAGTCGACAGAGTGACTGTCCTCCGGGTGTTCCACCACGGCGCTGATGACGCGAGCCATCCGCGGGTCCTCCAGCGCGAGCAGCCAGGGCAGGCTGCAGGCGCCCGAACGACTCAGCCGCCGGAACACCATCACGAGGCACTCACTCATGAGGGCGGCCAACATCGTGGCACTGCCCGGCCTCGGGGCAGCGCTCTCGTCGAGCAGCCGCCTGAACGTGTGGCGCATCGCCGTCGAGTCCGAGAAGTCCAGCACGAGGGGCTCGTCGAGGAGACCGAACAGCCGCACCCCGTCGGCGTAGATCGCCCGGAGATGGCCACAGGCGACCTGCAGATCGCGGTCACCTTCGGGACCTGCGACGAACTCCAGCAGGCCCGCGGGATCCGGGCTGCCGGTCCCTGCGACCACATGGTGGGGCGGGGTGACGGACCCGCGGATCGCGTGTCGGCGGCCGGAGGGCACCATCGCCAGGAAGTGCGAGGCGATCGGTAGCGGTGGAGTGCCGACAACGTGCAGTTCCCCCTCACCGCAAAGGACGAAATGCAGCGTGACCTCCCTCAGACCGGGCAGTCGCAGTTCAAAGCCGGAAGAGACCACGCACCGAGCGAACGGGTCGGCGGAGACCGCGAAGTTGGTGAGCAGATCCTCGAGCAGCACGATGAGATGCCTGTGGTCCCTTCTGTTGTAGCGGGGTCTCCCGTTGATGTGAAGGGCGCCCGTGGACGGCATCGCACGCCTTCCGGACCAATGGAGACGCCAGGTCACGGAATGTGGAGGGTGTCCGCGCAGGGCGCGGCGGCGACAGAGAGGAAGGCTCATGGCCGAGGAGACGGCACTGGTCCTCACGGATCCCCAGAACGACTTCCTGTCACCTGAGGGTGTGACCTGGGAGCTGGTCGGCGGGAGCGTGGTCGAGAACGGCACTGTCGATCACATCGAGCAGCTGATTCGGGCTGCCAAGGACCACGACGTGGAGGTGTTCATCTCGCCGCACTACTACTACCCGACCGACGGGCAGTGGCAGTTCGGTGGGACGGTCGAAACCATGATGCACGAGATCGACATGTTCGCTCGCCGGGGTGCCCTGACGCTGGAGGGCTTCGAGGGGTCTGGCGCGGACTGGCTGGAGCGGTACAAGCCCCTGATCGAGGACGGCCGCACCGTTGTGTGCAGCCCCCACAAGGTGTACGGGCCGGAGAACAATGACCTCGTGCTGCAGCTTCGCAAGCGCGGGATCGCCAAGGTGGTCCTTGCCGGCATGTCTGCCAACCTGTGTGTCGAGGCGCACCTACGGGGCCTGCTCGAGGCCGGCTTCGATGTGACGGTCGTCAAGGATGCCACCGCCGGGGCAAGGCATCCCCAACTCGGTGATGGCTACGCCGCGGCGCTGGTCAACTTCGGCTTCCTCGCCAACCGCGTGATCACGACGAAGGAGGCCACTGACGAGTTCGTGGCGTGACGGAGCGGAACTCGGTGGCTGCCCGAGGAGGACCCGCGCACCTCCGGTCGCTCGTGACCGCACGGTCCTCCTCGTAGGCCTTTGCACTCGGGTCATGCCTGCGGTGGCAGGCAGTGCATGAAACGTCGTGCCGTCGTTCTCGTGCTCGCATTGGTGGCCGCGCTTGGTCTCACAGCGCTCCCCGCGAACGCGATCATCCATGAGCTCGTGGCCTCGCACTGTTCGCCGCAGGCTCATACCAACCCCAACATCTTGGACCCGCCGGGGCAGCTGAACATGCGGGGAAACTCGTTCGCGAGGGCACTGCAGGCGTCGGGGGTGTATGACATCCATTT
>CAZKJJ010000379.1:0-2855 GCA_964553055.1 uncultured Acidimicrobiia bacterium | reverse complement strand
AGCTCTACGGAACTCGTCTCCCCTCCTGACGTGCCCAAGAGAGACGAGCGTGTTGGTGACTGTGGTGCCGATGTTTGCTCCCATCACCATTGGGATGGCGTGGTCGACGGATATGGCACCTGCACCGACGAGTCCGACGATGGTGGAGGTCGTCACCGATGACGACTGGACGAGGACGGTGGCCAAAATGCCTACGAACAGCCCTGCCAAGGGGCTGTCCGTCCCCTGAAAGAGCGTGTCCGTGAACCCCGCTCCGAAGATCTCTATACCGTCTTCGAGAGCCTTGACGCCAACGAGGAAGAGGTAGAGCAAGGCCATCACGAGGACGACCCGGCTGAGCGTCTTGGCCCGACTGTCGCCGCTCGGGCTCGCGTCCACTACCTGCCTTCCTCCTCGGCGGGTGGCAGCCGCGGGAGGATACCAGTGACGCGACACCGCCCCTCGGACGTCGCTAGGTTCGGGTGGGTGGATCTCCGCGGGGCGCGGTCGTCAGACCTCGAAGCGGTCGCCGTGATAGCGGCAGGCGCCTGGTGGGATGCGTACGCATCGCTTCTCGAGCCCCGCACCATCAGAACAGTGCTGGAACGGACCTACTCGGACCGAGCGCTCCACCACAGGCTCGAGGATCACCCGATGTTCATCGTCTTCGATGCAGGCGAGGCTGTCGGGTTCGCGGAGGCGTTCATCGAGGACGAGCGGATCGTGCTGGGGGCCCTCTACGTCACCGCCGACCACAGGGGCCAAGGCATCGGCTCGATGCTGCTGTCCGAGGTGGCGTCGCTCGACACGGGTATGCCCGTTACGAGCGACATCCTCTTGGGTGCCCGTCTTGCCGAGGAGTTCTACGAGGCCCACGGGTTTGTTCCCGGTGAGACGATGAAGTCGTTCCTGTACGGAGAGCCCATCGTGGAGCGACGCTGGTGGAAGGAGCCGGTGGCAGCCTGATCGGCGCCGGTCCGCTGGTCGCTCAGCGATCCGGCACACAGGCTCCATCCGTGAGGCGTGACAGCTAGGCGCTCGCCTCGTCGTGTGGCGTGACTTGGGGCGGTCCTGGAATGCGACTGAGGGGCGGCAGGGTCTCGGCGTCTTCCTCCTCATCCAGGCCGTAGCGGTGGAGCAGGTGCACGTAGTCGCGCTGGTAGAAGACCTTGCATCGGATGTCAGGGTAGAGCTCCCTGAGCGTGCGGACTTTTCGGTTCTTCTTGGTGACGAGCTTCTGGTTCATCGTCGTGATCTCGATGTACAGGTCCTCGTCTGGCAGGTAGAAGTCCGGTGTGAAGAAGCGGGTGGGCTCGCCGGTCTCCCGATCCCACTCGATGGGAAACGACCGAGGCTCGTACTCCCATGCGATGTCGTAGAAGTCGAGCAGCCTGGCGAATTGGCGCTCGCTCGGATGCGCGAAGTCGACGAGATCAGCCGGGGAAGTGTCAAACCCGGTCTGGTCTCGGTCGGTCAGTGTGCCTTGGCCTCCGCGGCCGGGAGCTCGGCAGGCTCCGGAAACAGCTCGAGGAGCTCACCTTCGAGCTCCTCCTGAACCGGACCGACGGCTATGCCGAAGACGCCCTGGCCTCTTCTGAATACGTCGACGACCTCTTCCTCGTTTCTGGCCGCGTAGATCGTCTGTCCGTCTGAGAGGAGCGTCACGTCCGAGAGGGGCCTCTCGCTCTTCAGTTCGCCTCGGAGTATCTCCATCGCCTGGCGGATCCGTTTCAGGCTCATACCCGCGTCCAGCAGGTTCTTGATGACTTTGAGCTGCACGACATCCTCGAAGGCGTAGAGGCGCTGGGATCCCGAACCGTGAGCAGTCCGCACGGACGGCTCGAGCAGGCCGGTACGGGCCCAGTAGTCGAGCTGCCGGTAGGTGATCCCCACCAGCTTGCACACCTGTGGCGCCCTATACCCCTGCTCGTCCACGATTCGCCCTCCCGACAAGCTTACAGGCTCGTAATTCGCTCGGGCCAAGCTAGGGGGAGGCCTCATGGATGTCAACGTTCGAGCAGCCTCGACAGCCCTTCGAGCTGGGATTCCGTACCGATGCCGAAGAGGACCTGACCGGAGTCGATGACGATGCCAGGGTCTGGGTTCAGCGCGAGGCGGCCGTCGCTCTGCTCGATCGCCAGGATCAGCGCACCCGAGCGTTCCCGGATGTTGGCCTCCCGAAGGGACACGTTTCTCAATGCTGAGTCAACTCCGACTTCGAAGCGTTGGACCTGGAGCTCAACGAGCGCGCCCTCCACGACCAGGTCGAGAAACTCGGCCATGCCTGACCCGAGAGCGAGAGCAGCGAGCCTGTGAGCCCCGACTCGTTGTGGGGCCACCACTCGGTCGGCGCCCGCCAGAACGAGCTTCTCGTAGGACTCCTCGGCGCTCGCTCTGGCCACCACCCACAGGTCAGGCTGCAGCGCCTTGGCCGAAAGGACGATGACCAGGTTGTCGGAATCGTCCCGCACGCAGGCGATCAGTGCTCGGGCGTGATGGATTCTGGCCTCCTCGAGAATCCGGTTGGTGCCGGCGTCGCCTTCGATGACGAGGGCGCCCACGTCGCGGGCCGCTTGAGCAGCCTCCTCGTCCTGCTCGATGACCACGACAGGGACCCGCGATGCCAGGAGCTGGTCATAGGTGCCGCGTCCCACCCTCCCGTAACCGCACAGGATGTAGTGATCCTCTATCTCTGCGATCGCCGCCTGCATTCTCTGCCTGGGCCTTCGACCGACAAGGTTATCCAGTCCGACCTCCAGGGCTGACGTCGCCGTGAACAGCGCGGTGCCCACTCCGGTTGCGATGAGCAGGATGGTGAAGATGCGCCCGGCGTCGGAGAGGGGCACCACCTCCGCAAATCCGACGGTGGAGATGGT
>CAZKJJ010000378.1:0-2858 GCA_964553055.1 uncultured Acidimicrobiia bacterium | reverse complement strand
CTCCGTGACCGCGGCCAGCGCCGCACCCGTCACGGATGGGTTGGGGAATGGCCCTCCGAACGCGTGGAAGTGCCGCTCGGGGGTCCACGCCGAATCGAAGCCGTTCTGGTCGAAGAACTTCGCCCCCTCCAGCATGAGCCGATACTTGCTCGGACCGGGCCCTTCGTCATTGCCCCACATGAAGAGGCCGAACGCCATGCCCTTCTCGGCGAGACCCGGATCTCGAGCCGCCTCGGCCTCGTCCCGCCTCGGCTTACTGTGGTCCTTATAGATCACGACCTCGAAGCCACGCGCCAACGTCCAGAACAGCTCCAGTACGGAGATGTCGAAAGAAAGGCTCGTGACGGCCATCCAGACACCCGGGGGGTCATGCGGCACGACGACGTCCATACCGGCGAAGAAATTGACAACGTTCCCGTGCTCGACCAGCACGCCCTTCGGCTTCCCGGTGCTACCGGACGTATAAATCGCATATGCGAGGTTCGAAGGCAGCACGTCGACCTTCGGCCGCTCTGTGCCATGGCCCGCCACCGCCGCGCCAGGAGCATCGATCTCGATGACCTCGGCGGACGTGTCAGGAAGCTCGCCAGCGATGGCGACCTGCGTGACCAGAACCTTCGCGCCCGAGTCCTCGACCATGAACGCGAGGCGATCGCGGGGGAAATCCGGGTCCAAGGGGACGTACGCTCCACCGGCCTTCAGCACACCCAGGGTGGCGACCATGAGATCGAGGGAGCGCGCGACATGGACCCCGACCAGGGCATCGGGCCCCACGCCGAGCTCGATGAGAGCGTGCGCGAGCTTGTTCGCCCGCTCATCCAACTCGCCGTATGTAAGCGACGAACCCTCGAAGCGAACCGCCACGGCATCGGGCGTCCGGTCCACCTGAGCCTCGAAGAGCTGGTGCACACAGACGCTGTCGTCGTATGACGTTTCCGTGCTGTTGAAGTCCTCGATGGATCGGCGCCGTTCCTCCGCGCCCAGGAGGTCGAGCTCGGTCCAGGACCGGTCCGGATTCGCAGCTCCGGACTCCAAGCAGGCCTCGATGCTCGAGCAGACGCGCTGTGCCTCGTCCGCCGTGAGCCACCCGACATCATACTCGAAGCGAGCGGAGCGACCGTCCTCCGAGACGACGAGCGTCGTGAGCGAGCCGGAGGGCTCCGTCGCATCTGAACTCGATCCGCCCAGCTCGACCCCAATGGGGAGCAGGGGCCCCGAGGCCTTCGCCAGTCGCACGAGCGCGGGCTCACGGAGCAGAAGGTCACTAAGGAAGCCGCCACGCCTGCCGAGGCGGTCCCGCTCCTCGGCGAGGGCATCCACCGCTTGTGTGAACGTCCATGCCGGGTCGAGGTCGACTTCCATGGGCACGGATGCCGCATAAAAAGGTCGTGCGACCTCCGACGTCGTGCTCGGTTCGGACAAGGGCGCCGGATATCCGAGGTGAAAGCGCTCTTTTCTCCCCGTCCGCGTCAGATACGTGGCAAATGCCGCCACGATAGCCAGGCCAACGCGATCACCGAGGTCGGCTACAGCAGGTGTCACCGTGATCGAAACTGTCGCTCGCTCGCCCATGTTCGCCGGTGGACTTCCGAGGGGAATCTCCGGCGGCTCCAGCCGTTCGAGCCGATCGATCCAGAAGTCTTCGTGGCGACACGACTCGCGGTCCAGGGCGCCGAGGGTCTCCGCCAGCTCCGACTGACCCGAATCGAGGGTGTCGCCGACAGAGAGCCCAAAGGCCTCGGCAAGCTGCTTCGGCTTCAGCTCCTGCCCCGAGAGAGACCGAGCCAGGTGAATAGCGAACGTCCCCTCCCCCGTCGCCACCGCGACCTCGTCGTCCGTGACGCGAACGATCGTAGCCGGCCGCTTGCCCGAGGGAGCTTCCTCAACAATCTCCCCGGCCTCGACGACGAAGGGTTCCGATCCACCGGGAACGCTCGCTTTGGGCACACCGACCGGGTTGGGATAGGGTCCGAAAGTCAGAGCCCTGACGAAGGCATCGATCTCGGACGACGTTTGTGTCCAGTCGATCATGCAGCCATTGGCAGGCCGATCGAACTTCCCGAAGTAGGACCGCTGAGTGAGGTCCTGCTGGGTCCGGGTCTCCGCTCCCTGGGCCAGCTCGTCCACGAGCTCCCCGAACGTCTGTACCGCCGAAGCGAGACACTTCGTATTGAGCGAGAGCGCGGTCTCATCCGGCGCGACAGGAAAGGTGGCCTGTTTCAACAAGTCGCCCTTGTCGACGCCACTGGTGAGGAGATGCCAGGAGATCCCGAACTCTCGCTCACCGTTGATCAGGGCCCAGACGGGCGCATTCAGGCCCGCGTACCGCGGGAGGGGCCCGTCATGAAAGTTGATGGCATCCCTCGTGGGCAGCTCGAGCACCGCATCAGGAATGATGGCCAGATGCGTGATCGAGAACAGGTAGTCGAAGTCCTCGCCCTCGAGCTTCGAGCCGTAGTCTCCGTCTGCATCGACCACGGCCAACCCGTGCGCAGCGCACCAGCTCGAGATGCGGGGCTCCGAGGTCACCACGAAGCGGATCTCGTGCCCCTTCTCGAGGAGGATGTCACCGCATTCCCGCAAAAGGGTGTCGGAGCCGATCAAGACGGCGCTGAAGGGCTTCGAGGCGTCCGGTGCCATCATGTCAATCCACCAAGTGCGTGCAGGGGAACCATTACTGGACAGTGACGGTCGCAGACTTCGCCGCCGGCTTGAAACGCGTGGCCCAAGAGCGCAGGTCCCTCAAGAAGGCCTCCTGGTGCGCGAGATCCGATACCAGATGCGTCGCCTCCCCGATGTAGAACAGGTGCGCCCGCGTCGCGAGGTCCAAATCGGAGAAGGCCTCCTCGTGCTGCTTC
>CAZKJJ010000377.1:0-2865 GCA_964553055.1 uncultured Acidimicrobiia bacterium | reverse complement strand
GAAGACGTATACGCGCCCGCCGGGCCAGAATTCGCAGGAGAGCGTGCCTGGGTGTGCGGGCAAGCCGAAGACCGACGGCTTTCAGCACCGTTCGTAAAACGGAGAGTCCCTCATCGACATGCCCGCTCCGGAGCCACTGCTCGGCGGCCCGCCGACGCAAGTGCAACGCCTCGGAGGGATTTGTCTCTTCGGCCGCCGCTTGGAAGGCCTGCGCCGCCTCCCTTCCGCGCCCGGCATTGGCGAGGGCATCGCCAAGCCCTATTTTGAGCTCCACTATCCTCCGGCCATCACCAGGGATTAACTCGAGGGCTTGACGGTAGAACTCGATCGCGCGGTCGAAAGCGAGGGCGTTGACCGCCTTCGCTGCTGCGCGCTCCGCGCAGTCTCCAGCGTGTTCACTGTGCCCCGCTCCCAGGTAGTGCTCGAAGAGGGCTTCGGGATCGTCTAGACCGTTCGACTCCATGGCCTGGGCGATCCGCATATGAATGCCGGGGAGGGCATCCCGTCCAATTTGCCCAGCAAGGAACTCTCGGATGTGATCATGGTAGAGCTCGATTTGATTGGTGGAACCAGCTACGCGGATGAAGTGCTCCCGGGACAACAGGCCAACGAGGGGCCGCTCGTCGCCGACCAGGGCGGCTGCGTCGCGCGCCGTGAAGGTGTCCATGGGACGAGCAGCAACAGCAAGCGTCTCGAGCAGCGTGCGTGCACCTTCCGGGAGCTGCTCGATCCGTGCACTCAGCATGTCTCCCAGACTTACGCCGGCGGTTTCTCGTCCTTCGCCTGACGCCAGGATGTAACGCGCAAACTGCTCGATCAGGAAGGGGCTCCCTTCCGACTCCTTCACGATTCTCTCTATACACTCTCCCGTCCTCGGAATCTCGTTTCCCAGCAGGCTGGCCCCCAAGTCCCGAGTCTCCGACTCGGTCAGGGGTCCGACGCGGAGCTGACGGCACGCTTCCGTGTGGGCGTGGTCCAGAAGTGATCGGAGAAAAGGTTGGGACTCAATTTCTTCACTTCGGAAGCAGGCTATGAGGAAGACAGGGGGAGGGTCAGGAGGACTCAATAGCTCTTCCAGTAGCGCGGCGCTGTCCACATCGGCCCACTGCAGGTCATCGATATAAATAACAAGTGGTTTGACGGCGGAGATGCGTCGAAGGAGCCCGCGCAGTGCAGCGAACGCGCGCCGGCGTACTTCCACCGGATCGCGAACCTCCCGCTCGAGCTCAGCAGATCGAGAGAACGCTTTGACCCGGAGAAGCACCGGGAAGACCCGTGTGAGTGGTATCAGGTTGGGCACGATTAGCCTCTCGACCTCCACGGCACGCAGGGCACACAGGAACTGGCTCAGGCTATCGATGACGTCGTCCAACCCCTTGTAGGGTACGAGCTCTCGTACGTGGCAGCGACCGCAGATGATCAGAACCTTCTCTTGGTGGGTCAGGTGGTCGAGAAACTCCCGGACAAGCGCACTCTTGCCGATTCCGGAGGGCCCGTAAACATAAACCGAAGTCGCATGGCCCCTTCGAGTCGCCTCAAATGCTTCCTTGAGGTCGGAAAGTTGCCCTTCTCGGCCGACGAGCAAGTTGGAGACCCTGTGTCCGATTCGGCCCTCATGAAGGGTTCCCAGGGGCGATGCCCCCAGCCGGCGCAAAATCTCACCTTCGCCAGGACGGGCAACCGCATTCCGGGCCATGAGGCTGACACAAACATCGACGAGATCCTTCGGCAGGCTTGGAACCAAGACATCCGGCCGCTCAGGGTCCTTTTCCTGCTTGTCCACAAGCATTCTCAAAGGGCTGCCCCGGTAAGGTAATTGTCCGGTAAGCGCTTCGTAGAGCAAAACCCCCACGGAATACCAGTCACTCGCCGCGGTTGCACGGCCGTCAGCCTGCTCGGGAGCCATGTAGGCTGGAGTGCCGACTGCCCGTACGCTCTGCGTATGCCAGTCGGGACCGAATTCACTCACCAGACCGAAGTCGAGTATCACCAGTCTGCCGTCGTTCGCGACCAGCACGTTCGAAGGCTTGATGTCCCGATGCAGAATTCCCGCGCCGTGCAAGGCAGCGATTCCCTCGGCAAGCTGCCTGAGGACTGCCCGCAATCGATGCAGGCGAGGTGGAGGTGTGAACAGACTTGGAGAGCCCTCCAGGCTGCGTTCTTCCGTTTGCCGCGGTAGAGGACACCCTTGGGTCTCTCTCAACGATGTCGCTCTACTGATCGTCGGCGAGGACGTATCGGTGAAGAGGCGCTGCTCTTCAAAAAAAGCCTCGCCACGGACGTAGCGGAGAAAGTTCACGCCCTCCACCAGCTCCATCGTGAAAAACCACTGATCCTTCTCGGCCACGAGCTCGTAGAGGGAAACGAGGTTGGTATGAGTAACATCCGCAAGGGAACTGAACTCTTTCTTGAACTGGTAGAGGGAAGATGCGTCAGCGTGTTTGAGGGTCTTGAGAGCTACGACTTCATCACGTTCCTGATCGTGGGCCGCGTAGACCACCCCCATCCCACCGGATCCCAGACGCTTCAGAATCCGGAACCGGCCGGCAAGGTGAGAGAGGCCGGGGTCAAGCGTCATTTCGGCTCGACGTCCTGCTCGGTCCTCGATCGGTCCTGAAGCTTCAATCGGGGCAGAGTTCCTGTGACAGGAGTCGCCCGAGGCAGTGCCATATTCTAACCCAAGCCACGAATATTCTGGAGGAGTTTCTACCTGAGCTCTAAACACAGGCCAAAGTGGGCTGTTCAAGTTCCGAAATGGCGGAACGACCACCGACGAGAAAACGACTGGCTCGACTCTCGAACCGAAAGATTCTAGAGACGCCCAAGGCCCTGCGGCGCGGCCGAAAAGGCTATTTTTCCATAAAC
>CAZKJJ010000376.1:0-2867 GCA_964553055.1 uncultured Acidimicrobiia bacterium | reverse complement strand
GATCTGGAATCAACTCGGGACGAGACCCGCAGGCTCAGAGCCACATAGCATCGTCACCCGGCACAACCACCAACCTGGTCCCACCAATGATCTACGCGAATCACGGGTCGGGAACACCCTTGGCCCGGGCCGGGTGATCACAACCCGAAGCATCCGTCCATCGCCGATTGCTCCAGCGCGCAGAGGACTGCTGGCTCGAGGACGATCAGTGCGACTGACACGAGGGAGGCACCAACGACAGCGGAACGCCACCCTTTTCCGCGACTCCACAGAGCGTATGCCCCCAAGAGCAGAAACGGGCCGGCCAGGACGATCGCTTCGAGTGGATATCGGTAGTAGGCGGTCATCCCCGCAGAAGCTCGGTTGAGGAAAGCGTGGAAGAGCAGATATCCGAGAGCTGCGTAAGCCAACGTCTTCGACCAGCCCGGAAGCTGCTTCCATGTGCGAAGGGCGCCGTACAACGACAAGCCGAGTATGGGGCTAACCACCAGAAACCCGTGCCTCCCCCCGATGAACATCTGGAGCACATTGGCCACGTAGTCCATCAGGTCGAATCGCTCGACGGCGCCGGAGGTGAAGTTGGCCGAGTAGCCCCCCCGAACATCCCATGTGCCGAACCGCCATCTGTTGTATGCCATGAGGGCAGCCAAGCCGAGCGTCGATATCAAGCCGATCCGGATCACTGGCTTGAAGGACCGCAGCCTCCACCCTTCCCCGATTCCGGTCACGGCAGCGAATACAGCAGTCACCGGTCTCGTAGTGACAGAGATAGCGAAAGCTACCCCCGCGGTGGAGTACGAACCCGAGCACACCGCAGCAGCGACCATCGCAGCCCAAAATTGATCAGGGCCATGAGGCCACATCTCGGAAGCAGACACGATCCAGGTGGTCGTTCCCAGAGCGAGGATGGCTGCAGCAACCGTGGCGAACCGCACATCGACCAGACGTGTGAAAACCCGCCACGAGACGACAATCGCCAGCGTCGTCAGAATCAAGGCAACCAGCGTCGCAGGCGCATTGGTGAAGTCCCTGTCGGGCCAGGCCAGATATGCCGGAGTCGCCAAAGCGATCAAACCAGGCGCCCGGTTACTGACTATGCGCCCCTGCCTGTCGAAGACATACCACCGATCGAGATGGGTCTGGTTGTCGGCGATACTCTCGAAATCCGATAGATCCAGTGTCTTCGCATTGGCCAGTTGCCAAGCTGCCACCCCCACAGCGACGGTGTCCGGGTTTCCCTCTGTACCCCAGTGTCCCCGAAGTATGAACAACGTCACGATTACGGCAAGGAGCAGGAGAAGGTGCCACCATTCCTTGGCCGACAGGCGGAACCAAGTGGCCCCGTTCAGTCGAGGTTCCTGCCGCGTTCCTGTGTGGTTCGGAGAAATCAATGTCACAGTCTGATATCGATTATCTGATCGCCGAGTTGAGTATTTCAGAAGGTCCCGGGCAAGGGCACCGATCTACGTGGGATAGGCACTCAGAATCGGCCGAGGCGTCGCTGCACGATCAGCTTCAGCGTCCCTTTGGTGGTGGCCGCGAGGTCCATCTTGCTCGCCCCGGTCTTCAAGTCATATCTTAGGATCAGAGGTGCTTCGCCGAACACCAGGTTCTTGTCCCGTCGCAGCTTGATGAGGATGTCCACCATCACCTGGAACCCGTCCTGGTCGAAGAAGTCTGGATCATCGGTGGTGACTTGTTGCAGCACCGCCGCCCGGTAGGCCCGGTAGCCGCTGGTGTAATCCCTGATGCCGCGGATCGGGAATGTCAGCTTGAAGACAGCCCCGGCGGCTCGGCTGAGAAATCGCCGGCTCAGGGGAAGGCCTCGCACGCTGCTCCCCGGTCTGAAACGGGAGGCCACGACGACGTCGTTGCCTTCACGGACCAGACGCACCATCCTGAGGATCAATTCCGGCGTATGCGAGTTATCGGCGTCCAGGGTGACGATCTCGATGCTCTTCTCCGTCCCGTACTCCGCCGCCGAGACGACGAAGCGCATCACCAGCATCATGCGCGGCCAGGTGAGGGGGAACTTGGACCCGTAGATGCGGTCAAAGGCGCCCAGGATGTTCAGCTTCCCCTCGCGGGAGACGTTGGCAGCATCGGCCAGCAGGGCGAAGGCGACGTTCATGGCGTGCTCATCTTAGCAGAACCGAGAACTGAGAGCCTCAGAACCTCAGAATCACGGAACCTGGCGTTTGAGGAACCGGCCGGGGGTTGCGTGGTTCCGCGGTTTAGTGGTTCCGCGCCTAGGCTAGCTCCCGGCTGCGGCGGGCAAAGACGGCGCGAATGATCTCCTCCACCTCGGCTGGCTCGCCGTCGCGGGTGACCTCCTCCACCCAGCGCGAGGCCTCCGCCTCCTTGTAGCCCAGTCGCGCCAGCCCGGCCACGGCGAGCTGCTGCACCTCGGAGAGCGACGGTGGCGCCTCCTTGGGCGGCGGCGCAGCGAACTGCTCGTCCTGGAGGAGCGCCTCCGCCACCACCTTTCCCTTGAGGTGGGCGACCATGGTCTTCGCCAGCCGCTCGCCCACGCCGGGCAGGCTGCGCAGCGACCGCTCGTCGCTCTGCTCGATCCAGGTGGCGATCGTGGAGACGGAGAAGACCAACGCGCGCATCGCCTTCATCGGGCCCAGGTCGGGCACCTCGACTAGCTTCTTGAAGAACTCCCGCTCCACCTCGCGGGTGAAGCCCACCAGCATCGGCGTCGGCTGCCGCTCCGGCACGTGGTAGAAGATCTCCAGCTCGACCTGCTCGCCCAGCGGCGTCTCCTCCAGCGCCCGCCACACGAAGGTGGGCAGCAGCACCTCGTAGCCGACGCCGTTGACCGAGAGCTCGATGGCCTGCTGCTCCTCGCGCTTCTTGGTCAG
>CAZKJJ010000375.1:0-2869 GCA_964553055.1 uncultured Acidimicrobiia bacterium | reverse complement strand
GTATGAGTCCGCAGTGATGCCGATGGCGACGATCACCCCAGCCACGCCCGCCAGCGTGAGCGTGAGCCCGATGAACACCCCCAGCACGCCGAACGTGGCCACGATCAACCCTCCGAATACGGCCAGCCCCACCACCGTGATCAGGCCGAGCGCCCTGTAGACCGCCACCATGACCGCCAGCACCAAGATGAGGCCTCCCAACCCTGCGATGAGTCCTGCCCGCAGTGCGTCCTCGCCCAGCGTTGCTGAAACCTGTTGCACCTGGTCACGCTCGAAGGGGACGGGCAGCGCCCCGTACCTGAGCACGACTGCCAGATCACTCGCCTCCTGCTCCTGGTCCCCGCTCCCGAGCGTGATCGTGGCCGAACCTCCTGTGATGCCGACCTCGGGGTCCACGCTCGCCGCCATACCGGGCGCTGACACCACCTCACCGTCCAGGACGATGGCGAGTTGCCGCCGAGGATCGTTCAACCCGTAGGACGCCAGCTGTCTGGTCACGTCCGCGAAGGCCTCCTCACCCTCGGCTGTGAAGTCGAGCTGCACCATCCACTCGCCGAATGCGGCAGCTCCGACGAGCGGCCCTCCCCCACCGCTCGACGACGTGAACAACGCCCTGGCGTCAGCGACCTCCGACCCCACGAGGAAGGCCGGCCCAACGTGGTAGACCTGCACGATGCTCCCGTCTTCGCCGTGTTGCGCCAGCCAGGCCTCGCTGGTGACATCATCCGATGTCGTCAGTCCGTTCTCTGGATCGACGCCCTCGGGGAAGGGAACGGTCGTCGTCGGGGCTCCATCCTCGCCGTCCTGGGACCCCAGTCTCTCCAGCAGCAGGGGACTCAAGCCTCCGACTCCCACATCGAGCACCGGCCGGAAGGAGAGCTCCCCTGTCTGGCCGATCGCATCGAGAGCCCTGCGCTGGTCCGCGACCCCGGGAAGATCCACCAGCACGCCCGTGTCCCCTGAGATCGAGATCTCGGGCTCTTGCACCCCTCCGAGGTCCTCGATCCGGGTTCGCATGAGCTCCACGGCCACCTCGAGGACTTCGGGATCGGTTCCCTCAGGAGCGTGGAGGATCACGGAGGTGCCGCCACGCAGATCGAGTCCGAGCCTGGGAGTCGCACCGAGCGCGAATGCCAGGGCGAGACCCCCCCAGGCGACCACCACGATCGCAGCCACCGAGACCAGCCGGCGGCTCATTCTTCCTCGTCGGGCGTGATCTTGCGGGCGATGGCCCGCCTGGCCACTCGGATCCGACCGTCCTCGACACCGAGAACGAGCGCGTCTTCCGCCATGGCCACGATCACTCCGTACAGCCCTCCCACCGTCTGGACCTGGTCACCGACCTGGAGCGCGTCGACGAGCTCCGACTGCCGCTTGGCACGCTGCCGCTGCGGCCTGATGAGCAAGAAGTAGAACACCACTCCGATGAGGACCAGTGGAAGAAAGGCCGTGAGCGACGAGCCGCCGCCCTCTGTAGCTTGCGCCAGGATCTCCACAGGTACCTCCAAAGGAAGGCCCGCCGCCGGCGGGCAGCATCCATGGTAGCCCTCGTGCGCTTTAGAAGGACGTTCTCCGCTCGTGTACCAGGGACTGGAAAGCAGAGAACCGCCCTTCCGCGATCGCCCCCCTCGCATCGCGCAGCAGTCCCAGCGTGTACGTCAGGTTGTGGATCGTCAGCAGCCTTCGCAGGCCAGGCTCCCTCGTGATCGCGAGATGCCGAAGGTAGGCGCGTGTATATCGATGACACACCCTGCACGTGCAGGCCTCGTCGAGTGGCGCAGGCGAGGCGGCATGAGCCGCGTTCCTGATCGAGAAATCCCCGGCCGACGACAGGACCTTGCCGTGCCTGGCGAGCCTCGTGGGCCAGACGCAGTCGAAGAGGTCGGCGCCGCGCCCGACTGCGTCGAGCACCCCGGCGGGGTCGCCCAGGCCCATGACGTAGCGAACGCGTTCCCGAGGAAGGTGGGTGACGACGACGTCGAGGGCGGCTGCTCGCTCGGCAGGTGGCTCACCAACGGAGAGCCCACCGATGCCGAAGCCTGCCACGGGGAGGGTCGCGGTCGATCGGGCGCTTGCCTCACGGAGAGAGAGATCCGTGCCTCCCTGCACGATGCCGAACACGGCCTGATCTTCGCTGTTGTGAGCCTCGAGGAACCGTTCGGTCCATCGCAGCGTACGGTGCATCGCCTCGGCGAGGATGCCCTCCGGTGCGGGTAGGCCAACGCACACGTCGAGAATCATCGCGATGTCCGAGCCGAGGTCCTCCTGGATCCTGGCCGCTTCCTCAGGGGTCAGAGACACCGCCGATCCGTCGTAGACGGAGCGGAAGACCGCGCCTCGTTCGGTGATCTCGGCGGGAAGGGAGAAGATCTGAAAGCCTCCTGAGTCTGTGAGGATCGGCCCGTCCCACGCCATGAACCGGTGCAGCCCCCCTACGGCCGCCACTCGCTCGGCTCCCGGCCGCAGCATCAGGTGGTACGTGTTGGCGAGCACGATGTCGGCGCGCGCTTCGACGAGGTCGCGATCGTCGATGGCCCTCACCGCGCCTCGGCTGCCGACAGGCATGAAGGCGGGCGTCGGCACAGGGCCGTGCGCCGTGCTCACGACTCCCGTCCTGGCGTTGCCGTCTGTAGCCGTTACGGCGAACCGGAACGTCATGTCAGGGTCTCCGCGTACATGGCATCTCCGAAAGACAAGAAGCGGTACCCCCTCGCCATCGCCTCCTCATAGATGAGTCTCCACCTCTCGCCCACAACGGCAGCCACCATGACCACGAGTGTCGATGCTGGGAAGTGGAAGTTCGTGACGAGGCCGCCGACCACCCGGAAGCGATGTCCTGGTCGGATGTAGAGGCTCGTCTTCCCTTCCC
>CAZKJJ010000374.1:0-2877 GCA_964553055.1 uncultured Acidimicrobiia bacterium | reverse complement strand
CCTCGTCCTCTGCGGGCGCGCTGGTCAACTCCAGGAACAGGTCCTCGAGATCGCGCATGACCGTGTTCCTCATCGTCGCTCCCTCCCTTCAGGCTCGGCCCAGACCACCCACAGGTCGCCGACGTTCGTGCCGGTCGGACCTGTCACGAGCTGATCGCCTGCCCTCCTCAGCCACCCCGCTGAGTCGTTGCGTTCGAGCACCTGCCTGGCCCACTCCAACGAGCCTGCCCTGCTGACAGACCCTCCATCGACGATGCCTCCCGCCGCCTCCGTTGGACCGTCGATCCCGTCGGTGTCTGCTGCCAGGAACACTATGTCACCGGACCCTGCGATCTCGATCGCCGCCGCCACTGCCGCTTGTTGGTTGCGCCCTCCGCTTCCGTTCCCTGACACGACGACGGTGGTCTCGCCTGCGAGGATCGCGATCTCGGCTGCCGACGCTCGCGTCTCGCGTACAGCCCACACGGCAGCCTTCCCCGCCTCGCCCCGCAAGGTGTCCGTGAGGATGCTGGCGGTAAAGCCCCTGGACTCGGCCGCCCCTGCCGCAGCCTGGGCAACCCCCACCATGTTTCCGACGATCAGGAACTGTCCTCCGACCCATCCGGTCTTGTCGGGTGCAGATCGAAGGGCCCTGCCCACCCTTTCGGGGACGGCTACTCCGTAGTGGTCGAGTACTTGGAGCGCATCTGCTCCTGTCGTCGCTGCCGCCACGGTGGGCCCCGATCCGATGACCTGCGGGCTGTCACCAACGACGTCCGACAGAGCCAAGGTCGACACAGACGCGGGAGCTGCCATCCTGGCCAGCCCGCCACCCTTGAACACGCTCAGGTGCGTCCTCACGGTGTTGAGCTCCTCGATGCTCGCCCCGGCGGCCATCAGCGCGGAAGTGGCTTCACGGAGCTGGGCAATGGTGACACCGGCGACCGGCAGCTCCATCAACGCAGAGGCGCCACCCGACAGGAGCACCACCAGGTGGTCCCTGGCTTCGAGGCTTCGGCACAGGTCGAGAGCTCGCCTTCCTGCTTCCAGACTCCCGGCCTCTGGTAGAGGATGATCACCAACGACAGACGGCAACCCTTCCACCCCTGCTCCTTCGCCGCCAACGACGAGACCAGGGACGGGCCCGATTGCCTCCAAGGCACCTCTGGCCATGGCGGCTGCCGCCTTCCCGACGGCCAACAGGTGGGTCGGCTTCTCGATGTCTTGGAGGCCCCCAGCAACCCTCACGGCTGGGTCGAGCTCCGCAACGGCGTCACGCCAGATCTCCTCCACCAGCCGCCGTGCCTCGGAGATGCCGGCACCCCCAGTTCCTCCGACGGCGGCTCCGTCACCGGGTGGGTCGGCTACCGGCACCGTTGACCTATCGATCGAGGATCGCTCGCATCCGCTTCACAGCGAGCTCCGGATCGGCCAACACCCCAGCGTCATCTGCCAGCACCAGCAGCCTGGCGAGATGTCCCAGGGAGCGGTCGGTTTGGGCCTCGTCCAGCATCCGGCGATGGTCCTGGTATCCGTTCAGGTAGGCCAGGAACACGATTCCCGTCTTGTAGTGGGCGGTCGGATCTCCGAACAGATGCCTGCTGAGCGCGACCGTCGGCTCGAGCACCTCCCGGTAGCGGGAGACGTCACCCCTATCGAGGGCCTGCAGGGCTACTGCCGCGGCGGTGGCGATCGGATCGAGGACTCCCAGCAGCGCCTCGGAATGCCCCGAGTCGTCGCCAAGGATCAGGTCGACGAAGTTGAAGTCGTCCCCCGTGTACACGCTCACGCTCTCGGGAAGCCTCGAGCGCAGGCTGCGCTCGAGCTCCGCGTCCAGCAGCGAGACCTTGATGCCCTCGATACGATCCGAGTGCTCCTTCGCCAGGCCGAGCAGCGTCTCCACGGCGATCCACGGCTCGGCAGAGCCCCAGTAGCCGTGCAGCATCGGGTCGAATATCTCACCGAGCCAGTGGATCAGCACCGGCCGTCTCACCTCCGAGATCACAGACCCGTAGACCTCCATGTAGTCGTCAGGGGACCGAGCAGCCACAACCAAGTGGCGGGATGCCAGCAGAACCGCCGTGCCCCCGAGGTCCTCGACCAAGGACACCTGCTCTCGGTACGCCTCGGCGATCCGAGCGATGTCATGCTGGGCCACGGGCGCGAGCTGATCGGTGCCGACGCCGTGGACCGCCCTACCTCCCACCGCCTCGGCCTCGGTCTGGGTTCTCGTGATCAGCTCTCGAGCCATCTCCCAGTCGAGGCCCGCACCTCGCTGGGCGGTGTCCATGGCTTCGGCGACTCCCAGCCCCAGCGACCAGATGCGGTGTCTGAACGCCAGCGTCGCCTCCCAATCGACGGCCGAGGACCCTGGTGGGGCGTCAGCGTCTGCGACGACGTGTGTCGCCGCGTACGCCTTGCGGGACGTGAAGCCTGGCCGCTCCGGAGGCGCCAGGGGCTCCCGCGACGGGGCCCAGTCGAAGAAGGATCCGTCGCCTGTTGGCAGCCGGAGCCCTCTCATGGGGACTTGAACTCGACGTTCGGGACTATCTCCGAGATCCAGAGCTCGAGCTGGGAAGGGTCTGGGGTGAGTGTGTGCAGCATGAAGCGCTGAACGCCAGCATCGACCCTGGCCTGCAGAGCCTCAACGATCTCACCTGGTGTCCCGAACAGGTAGACGCTTTCGAGGTAGCGCGGCCCGCGGGCATCACTCATCACCTTCAGAAAGGCCTCGTGTTGTTCTCGCCGAGCCCGCCCAGGATCCAGCGTGGGTACGACGTGCACGAAGTTCTCGTGGGCGATGGTCAGCGTCGACGGATCTCTTCCGTGCCCTTCCAGGTATTTCTGGAGCTCCGACCAGTCTCGTGCGATGTCCTCCGGAGGGCACGTGGGTCTGGG
>CAZKJJ010000373.1:0-2882 GCA_964553055.1 uncultured Acidimicrobiia bacterium | reverse complement strand
CCTTATGGCTCGACGTTCTCAGTTGTGTAGAAGGACCCCCGGGCGACGCCCGGGGTCTGGATAGGTTGGGTTTCTGTGTGGGAAACCGCCACACCCAGCCGATAGAGTGAAACGGGTCTCGGAGCATCTGCTCCGGGGCCCGTTCGCTATTGCCAGGGAGGATGCGGATGACAGGGCGACCCCGCAAGCATCGGGCGCCTGTATGCAAAGACCACCCGGGCGGTTCTGTGATCAGCCATGGGGCGACCCCCAGTGGCAAGAGGCACCGTTTCCTCTGCACCTACGGCCCAGACCAGACGCACACGTTCTCGATACCAGCCGTTGGCCCGGGCGAGGAAGTCGTCGTCTGGGCTTCCCCACCAAGCTGCGACAGGCACCCGCTCTCCAAGGTCACCAAGGCCGGCACCACTTCGAGCAAAGTCAAGGCACAGCGCTACAAGTGCCACCCAACCGACGGATCGAAGCCGCACACGTTCACACCGCGCGTGGCCCGCCAGCATGTTCACGAAGGCACCGACCGGTGCGAGTACTGCGAGCGCCTTCGAGGCCCCCACGGAGGTCAGGTCACCGGAGGCCGGTACTACCGCTACCCAACTGATGTGTCAGCTGGGATCCTCCAACGAATCGGGGCGGGCAGCACGTATGTCGAGGCTTCGAAGTGGGCTCGCCGACAACTTGCAGGGGGGCTGGCTCCAAGCACGGACAACGGCCTTGCGATGGGAGCAGTCGAAGCATTCACGCACGTCGTCTGGGGCCCGCTATCAGCCGAACTCGTCGACAAGGAGCAGGAGCACCGTCGACGGCGACGAGCAGGAGAGGAACTCCCACCCTCGGTGCTCCTCATCGACGACACAGCCTTCGACAACCAGAGCTTCTACGTCCTTGTTGCCTGCGACGTCACCTGGACAGCAGACGGCAAGGGCAGACTGAAGCCGCACACACGCCTACGCCTGGCACGGGCCATGGGTGCCGCCAACACTCATGCATGGGCGTTGACACTTTCAGAGATCGGCGCACCGCCCGACTACCTGGTCGCAGACGGAGCCTCGGCCATCGCAGCCAGCCTCCCCAAGGCCTTCCCCGACGCCGAGGACGACGAGCTCGTCTACCTACCTTCGATCTGGCACATAAAGCGCAACCTCACCGAGGCCTTCTTCCTCACCAAGAGCAAGACCCAAGACACCAAGGACGGGATCAACGTCCGGGGTATGCCAGTCCCAACGCCGGTCCAACAGCACCTCGACAAGCTGGGGCGCAGGGACGGTGCACTATCGAGCCCGGGTGCCCTGCAGGACTGGTGGGATCAACTCGAGGGGCTCTTCAAGGCGTGGAAGGTTCCAAGGGACGTCATCAACAACCAGCGGGGGCAACACCTGGACCGACTATCGCACGCCATTGACGCCCTGGCCGGCAGTCCGTTCCTGCCCGCCTCGACTGGTGCGATTGAGTCGATCATTAGGGACAAGGTCAAGCCGTTCTTCCACAATCGTGCGCACAGCTTCGCCAACATCGAGCGGACCAACCGGGCGCTCAACCTTCTCGTAGCCGCCCAGCGGGGTGCACTTGATGACGTGAACAAGACCGCCGAGGCAATCCGAAAGGACATCGGGGCCAACGGGGGAAGAGCCGTCGGGCAGCGAAAGAAGGACGATCCCTACTACCTCGATTCCCACGGGACGCTCATCCGCCACTCGTCGCTCCGTGACAGGGACCTCCCCGAACGTGTGGCTCGAAGGCGAGGCCTGGCATGAGGTCCACCCCCTTCTCTTGGAGCGGCTACCGGGTCGTCGTCATCGACGTCGAAACGAAGCGACCGATGCACCGGGCCGTCGAGATCGCAGCGGTCACGCTCACCAGTCGCCGGGCTCGCTCGACATGGGCAGAGGCCATCAAGCCGCCCGGCAATGTGGACGCCGTCACGCAATCAATCCACGGGTACACGGACGAAGATCTCAAAGACCGACCACCCTTCAAGGACTACGAACCGGTCATCAGTCGCCTCCTCGCACCCAGAGGCGACAAGATCATCGTCGTAGCGCACAAGGCCTCCTTCGACATCCCCGTGCTCCGAGCCGAGTACGAAGCCATCGGGATCGACATCCCAGAGGTCCAAGTCATCGACACTCTCGAGGACCTCCCCAACTTCGCCGGACTGAAGAGGGACGGCAGAGGCCTTGAGGACACCTGCAAGGCCCTTGGGGTGACGCCCCCGCCGAAACACCCGTTCCACAGCGCCGCAGCCGACGCCGATGCCACAGCGAAGGTGTTCGTGGCCCTACTCGACTACTGCCTGGCCAAAGGGGTAGCCGACTTCGACTCCCTCCTCGAAAGACTGCCTGGCCTCACCACAAGGAACGTGGAAGCGGACTTCAAGGGCCTAGACGGTCCAACGATCCGAGCCGAGGTACCCATCACCGAGGAGCACCGGGCCTCGCACGAGATGAAGTACTCCAAGGCCACGCACGACCAATGGGTCGCCGGCGCCCTAGAGTGCGTCAAGATCGCATGTCCTCTCCTCACAGACAAGGTCACACAGGCTTTCGAGACTGGTCGGCCACCGATCTCAGACCTAGATCAACTGAAGGTCCTCGACCGCCTCTTGACCCACACTCTGTCCATCGAGGAGGGACAGGGCAGCCTCATCGCTCGAGCAGGCGTTGCGACTGCCATCGGCGCATTCGAACCACTCGTCAAACGCCTGCCATCCCCCAAGCAGGCGGGGAACTCGGCCTTATCGGCCGTGAAACGGTGGGCACGCACGTGGGGTACGGAGGCAGCACGGCTCGGCGCATGCGAGGAAGTCCTATGCCCCTCCTGCTTCGAAGGGCAGAACTGCCCGAACGAGATGTGGCCGGCGTGGCTTGCCAACAGGATGTACGACC
>CAZKJJ010000372.1:0-2884 GCA_964553055.1 uncultured Acidimicrobiia bacterium | reverse complement strand
TGGACTCCATCCCACCCGCGACGATGAACTTGGCCTCGCCCAGCCGAACAGTCCGGTCAGCAGCCGCGATGGCGGCCATCCCGGACAGGCACACCTTGTTGATAGTGGTGGAGGGAACCGACATGGCAAGACCTCCCCTGATCGCGGCCTGTCTGGAGGTGATCTGTCCTTGGCCTGCCTGGATCACGTGGCCGAACACCACCTCGTCGACAGTCGATGGGCTCAAGCCTGCCCTCTCCACCGCGGCTGCGATGGCTGCCCCACCCAGCTCGACTGCCTTCAGGGGCCGCAGCACTCCGCCGAACTTGCCGATCGGCGTTCGGGCAATCGAGGTTATGACGGAAGACACGTCCAGGCTCAGAATCTAGCGGGGAGCGGTGCTCGGCTCGCAGGGGGGATCTAACCTCGCATTCCGATGCGACTACTGAACCTCGACCATGTTGCCATCGCCGTCCAGGACCTCGATGAGGCGATAGGCGAGTACCGCAGGCAGTACGGCGTCGACGTGTTGTACAGGGAGGTCGTGACATCCCAAGGAGTCGAGGAGGCGATGCTTCCGGTCGGGGGCTCGTACGTTCAGCTCGTTCAACCAACGGGACCTGGCACGCCTGTCGGCAGGTTCCTCGACAGACGAGGGCCAGGGCTTCACCACATTGCCTTCGCCGTGGCGTCCCTCGAAGCAGCTCTCGAGCACCTTCGATCGGAGGGCGTCAGGCTCATCGACGAAGCACCGCGAATGGGAGGAGGCGGGCATCTGATCGCCTTCGTCCATCCCGGCGAGCTCGCCGGTACTCTGGTCGAGCTCGTGGAGCTCCGTGCCTGAGGTGATCGAGATTCGAGGTGGGGCGGATCACCGCGCTGCAGCCGCGATCGTGGCGGCCGTCCATGTGGCGCTGGCTGAGGCGTCAGGTGGTGATCCGCCTGCTTCCTTCTCTCAGGGAGCATGGGTGCAAGCTGGGAGACCGCGGGCATTCGTCGCTCCGAGGACGGCCAGTCGGGGGCCCGCTCCCTCCGAAGGAGAGTCGGAGTCGGAGGCCTAGCGGGGGGAGAGACGCCCCGCGAGTTGGCGAAGCTCCGGCGAACCGAGCAACCAGCTGAGGCCGAGGTAGACGCCTGACACGACCAGCAGACCGACCAGCACGGCGAGCAGCGAGCCTGGGAACGTTAGCCCTGTCTCTGACAGGATGAGGTCTGCGACCTTCCAGCCTGCCAACCCTGCAGCGGATGCCGACAGGAGGCTCCTGGCAGCCGTTCTGAGAACTCCCGAGGTGTCTCGGAACCCTGTTCGCTGGTGCCAGACGAGGAAGAGCGCGACGGCGTAGCCGGTGACCGCGAGGGAACTGGCCAGTGCCAGACCAATGACGCCCATCCTCTCCTCGTCTGACAGCGTGACCATCAGGGGGAGGGCCACCAGGGTTGCAGTCGTTCCGATCAGGACGGGCGTCCACATCTGCCTCATGGCGTAAAAAGCGCGGGCGTAGACCTGTTGAATCCCCCAGGCGGTGATCGAGAGGCTGAACCACACGAGGGCTGACGCCGTCAGGATCGTCGCCGAGGCTGTGAAGTTCGCCCGCTGCAGAGCCACCCGAACGATCGGCTGTGAGAGGGCCAGCAGCGCAGCCGTTGCTCCTGCGCTCGCCACGATGACGTACCGCGCTGCCGTCAACAAGGTGGCGCCGAGCTCCGTGAGCCTTCGCTCGGCGGCGAGTCTGGCAAGGAAGGGGTATGCCGCCACTCCTGCAGCCTGAGCGATCACTCCGACCGGAAGCATGTTGAGGCGTCTCGCCCTGCCGAGAGCGAAGATCGACCCCGACTCGCCGAACTGGGCGAAGATCCTGACGAGCTGCTCCTCGAGCACCACGAGGGACTGGCCGAGCATGAGCGGTATCGAGAGCACGACGTACTCGGAGACAGCGGGATGCCAGAAGGCTGTCCCTCTGATCCACGTCAGTCCGACTCGTTTCGCCCCCCAGCGCTGCAACACGAAATGACCCAGGAATGCGCCAATCAAGGCGCCCCAGACGAAGCCCGAGGCCGGAATGGCCGAGTCACGGAGCGCGATGCCGAAGAGCATGATCGAGATGTTGTAGATGATGGGGGCCAGCGTCGGGACGAGGAACCGCTCGTGCGTGTAGGAGACCGCCATGTAGAGGCCACCCAGGACGAAGAAGACCTGGGCGGGGAGGGCGATCCGGGCCAGCGTCACCACGTCTGAGATCTGATCTGCCGACAGACCACCCTCCGACGCAGCGCCTGTCAGGCTCCCGACGAAGTCAGGGAATCGCTCGTAGGCGAACGCCACGAGGTCGCCCGCGAAGACGAGTGCCACCAGCGTGAGCGAGACGACGACGACGGCCACCAGCCTGAACACCGCGGTGAACGCCCTCCACCCTCCTTCGGTGTCGCCCTCTGCGAGGTACCTCGAAAGGATCGGGATGAACGTGATGGAGAGGTAGCCGCCTGCCACGAGATAGAACAGGAAATCGGGAAGAACGAACGCCGCGTCGTAGACGTCGCCTGAGCCCGTGGCCCCAAGCACTGCCGAGAGCGCCACATCGCGCAGGAAACCGAGAAGACGGGACAGCAGGATCCCCCCCGAGACGACCAATGCTGCCCTGCCCATTCTCGGAAGGGGGGATGTACCTTCCGTCACAGCTCGTCGCGTGCCGCGGTGAGGTCGGCTAACACCGAGTCAGGGACATCGAGCGACCCTCGACCCTTGCCGAGCTCGATCCCCTCCTTGTAGCTGCCGTGGTAGTCAGACCCGCCTGAAGGTAGGAGACCGAAACGGTGTGCCATCGCCCGGAATTCACGTTGCACGTCTTGCGTGTACTCGCTGTAGAAGCACTCGAGACCCATGAGGCCTTCAGCGCGCAACGTCTGG
>CAZKJJ010000371.1:0-2899 GCA_964553055.1 uncultured Acidimicrobiia bacterium | reverse complement strand
GTGGCAGAGGCCGAGGACCGAGGGCTGGTCGGCCTCAAGGGACACCGCAGGGTTGGAGGGATCAGGGCCAGCCTGTATGCAGCGTTGCCCTTCGGGGGCGTCGAGGCCCTGATGGGCTTCATGGACGAGTACAGGGCTCGGTGACCCTCCTGAACCCGATCGCCGGCTACCTGGTCGGGGCCGAGTACGCGGAGCAGGTGGTGGGGCCCGCCTACGACGTTCTGCGATCCGAGGAGAGGCGGCTGCTGGCCGCCTCCAACCCGTTGAGCTTCCTGAACGTGACACGTTCGGAGGGGGACCTGCCAGAGGGCACGTCGCCGCATGAGGCGAGACGGAAGAGCGCTGAGCTGGTGGAGTGGTGGATCGGCCAGGGGGTCTTCGAGCCATGGGGGGACCCCTCGCTGTTCCTCTACCGGCTCGAGTCCGAAGACCACACGCAGATCGGCGTGGTGGCGGACATCGAGGTCGAGCGGTTCGAAGACGGAACCGTGCTGCGACACGAGCTGACGCGTCCTGCCAAGGAGAGGGAGCTACTCGCTTTCCTCGAGACGGTGAGAGTGAACTCCTCTCCGGTGGCCCTCACGTACAGAACGATCGATGCCGTCGACGCGGTCGTGTCCGAGGCAGAGGCATCCGAGCCGAAGCTGTCCTTCGTCACGGGGGACGGAGTCAGGCACACCGTCTGGACGGTGGAGGAGGACGCTGGGACTGCGCTCCAGGAAGCGTTCCGCTCGGTGGGGGCCCTGTACATCACAGACGGCCATCACAGGGCCGCTGCCTCCCGACTCTGGAAGCACACAGCCGGGCGGGTGCTGTGCGTGCTCTTCCCTTCTGACCAGCTCCGGATCCTTCCATACAACCGCTGCGCCTCGGCGGAGGAGACAGCCCTGATCGAGGCGGTCAGGGGACGCTTCGACATCGAGCGCGTGAGCGGCTACGCAGCTGCCAGACCCGAGGCGCCCGGCCAGTTCGCTGTCTTCGCCCCGAGCGGCTGGCTTCGCCTGTCGAGACGTCAGACGGTCACGCCTCGGCGAGGCAAGGTCGAGGACATCGCTGTCTCGATCCTCCATCGCGAGATCCTGGCGCCGCTCCTGGAGACGGAGGATCCCGACTTCGACGACCGCCTCTCCTACCTTCCAGGGTCGGGGGGACCCCAGGCCCTCGAGGAGCGATGCCGCCAGAGCGGCGCCCTCGGCTTCCTGCTCCCTCCGACCAGCCTCGAGGACGTCATGGCAGTGTCGGAGGCAGGGAACACGATGCCCCCGAAGTCGACGTGGTTCGACCCGAAGGCCCGCTCGGGCATCTTTCTCGTCCCCCGCTGAGGAGCCGCTGAGGTTTCCTGTCAATCGAGGCCTCGGTTTTCGACGCCTCCATTGACACGAACGTCCCAGGAACGCGCTACGTGTCGGGAACCTCACGCGGAGTCACGGCCGTCTCAGGGGCAAGCGACAGGGACGGAGCGACATGAGACGAGTAGGTCTTGCCGTACTGGGGCTGATGGTGCTCGCGGGCGCCTGCACCTCCGAACAGGTGACGCCACGACCGGAGACGGGCTCGCGGCCGATGCTCTTCGCAGGGGCCGGTCTCCAGACCTTCGGAGCCTGCGACGACTTCCTCGACTATGTGGTTCGCCATGCCCTCGAGTTGGTCACGCCGTACGGCTTGCCAGGCTCGTTCTACGGAGGGCCATGGTTCGGCTTCGAAGACGCCCTTCCCGCAGCCGAGATGGCAGCCTCCGGCGAAGCCCTCGCGCCGGGCGTCGACTACTCCACCACCAACGTCCAGGAGGTCGGCATCGACGAGCCTGACCTCGTCAAGACGGACGGCACACGGATCCTGGCGATAGCCCAGAATCACCTTCACTACGTGGACGTCTCGGGCCCCGAGCCCCGGCTGGTGGGGTCACTCGAGTTGGACCAGGGCTGGGGGCAGCAGATGCTGCTCTCGGGTGACCGCGTGCTGCTGATGGCCACGCTCCAGAGCTACGACGTCTACCCGCTTGCCGAGAGCGTCGCTCCCGGTCCATACCCTGCGACACCGATCACGCTGATCCAGGAGGTCGACCTGTCTGACCCAGGGGACATGGAGGTGACGAGAACCCTCCGCGTCGACGGCTCGTATCTGAGCGCCAGGATGATCGGCGACATGGCCCGGATCGTGGTCAGGTCTGTGCCAACCGGTCTCGAGTTCGTCTATCCGGAGGGGGGCGGCCTCCGTGCAGAGCGCGAGGCCCTCGAGAAGAACAGGGAGATCATCAGGTCATCGACGGTCGAGAACTGGATCCCCTACTACGTGGTAGAGGATCTCGAAAGCGGAAGGACGTTCGAAGGCACGCTCGTCAGCTGCCGCTCCGCCGCCCATCCCAAGGAGTTCTCTGGGCTCAACATGGTCAGCATCATCACGGTCGATCTGACCAATGCACTCCGCCCGACCGGCACCGCAGGCGTCCTCGCCGAGGGGGAGACGGTGTACGCCTCCGAAGACAGCCTGTACGTGGCGACGACGCCGTGGCGGCCGTGGGACGTCTTCGGCGAGGGCGAGGCTCGGGATGCTGCGGACCAGCTCACGACCCAGATCCACCGCTTCGACATCTCAGAAGCGCGCTCCACCGAGTATCGGGCGAGCGGCGAGGTCCCGGGATTCCTGCTCAGCCAGTGGTCCATGTCAGAGCACGACGGACGTCTGCGGGTGGCCTCGACCAACATGCCAGAGTGGTGGGGTTGGGGCGGCGAATCGGAGAGCTTCGTCACCGTTCTGGAGGAGAGCAACGGGGCTCTCGTCATGGTCGGGCGCGTTGGGGGACTCGGTGAGGGTGAGCGCATCTACGCGGTTCGCTTCATCGGAGACGTCGGCTATGTCGTCACCTTCCGCCAGACCGACCCCCTCTACACGATCGATC
>CAZKJJ010000370.1:0-2919 GCA_964553055.1 uncultured Acidimicrobiia bacterium | reverse complement strand
GCAGAGGCGATGATCTACAACGAGTACGCACAGATCCTGGAGGCCGTCAATCCCCAGACACGGGAACTCTATCAGCCAGAGGACTTCAACGTGATCGACTACAACCAGGTAGGCACCGCGATGCTGCAGGACGGCATCTGGGTGAGGAAGGATTGGCTTGCCGAAGGCAACAACCGGAACATCGCTGAGAGATTCTTAGAAGCTACGTTCCGAGGATGGGTCTACTGCCGTGACCACTTCGACGCCTGCGTGGAGATCGTGCTGGCAAACGGCCCCTTGCTCGGTCGTAGCCACATGACGTGGCAGCTCAACGAAGTCAACGGGTTGATCTGGCCCTCGCCTGAAGGCATAGGGATCATGAATCAGGCCCTGTGGGAGCAGACCCTCGACGTGGCCACCAGCGAAGGCATCCTGAGAGGCCGGCCCTCTGACGAGGACTCGTTCACAAGGGCCATCGCCCTGGCGGCACTCGAAAGCATCTCCGAGAACACCACAGGGTCAGGCTTCAGCAAACGCGCCGACATCCCCCTGGAAGAAGACGGGGCATAACGCGAGCACCTCGTCCACATGTGGCGGCGTAAAAACGCGCGCGCCCGCGCGCGAGGCGTTCAGTACCAGATTGCCATTTCGGTGCCGTCCTCGGCCCGCTCGGGCGGGTTCGGTAGCGCTGCGCTACGGATAGACCCAACAGCACGGGTGGTGGGCTGCTCAGGACTCCAGCAGCACCTGTGCGACGAGTTGCCAGTCGTCGATCTCGAATGTTGGCCCCCCGACTCCTCCCCACTGAACCGTAACGTCGTAGTCTCCGGCCGGTAGACCCTCTACTGCCCGCTGAATGGCATGCGACTCCCACGAACCGGGTGTTTCGGTGCCGCCGTCAGACGAGTCAAATGCAAAGTCGGAAGAAGCCCCTGCGGGGAATGCCTCCGTGCCGTTGACAAGGATTCGGATCCGACACCACGCCCCTGCTCCGCCGCCAGAACAAGCCGACTCTCCGGAGAAGGTGGCCAGAACAGTGCCGGTTCTCCCTTCGGGAATCGAGACCGTTGCCGACGTCCCTGGAAGATCGACAAGCACACTCGAAGTCGTGATTTCACTGTCTCCGCCGGCGATGTCGAACTGGTCCAGTGCTGCAGCAGCATGAACGCTTGGGTCGGTGGCCGGGTCGTTGCCTGACAACCTGTACATGAACGTGCCCATCTGCGCCCGGGTCACGAAGTCGTCGGGGCAGTAGACGGTTCCGTCTTGGCAGCCGATCGACACGCCACTGTCTTTCATGAATTCGATGCCTTCGGCATGGACGTTGCTGTCCGACACGTCAGCGAAGACATGGGTGGCGTAGGCGGTGGCTGGGATGGCCAGCACCGCGAGTACCAGCAGCACCAGGGCGGTGCGGGTCGAGATAGTGACCTTAAAGGTCATCAGAAACCCCTCCTCGAGTAGGGGACTGAACCTACGCTCGTCCGACGAAGGCGGAGCCCCCGTCGACCTTGACGTCTCAGGCCTCCGGGCGCTCCTCTTGCCGTCGTTCGGTGAGTTTCCCTGCCAGGGATGCAGGGACCGTTCTCAACGGCGACGAAGGCAGCTAAAGAGAGGGGTGAGTCTGCTGGTGGGCCTAACGGACTCTCGCCGAACGACGCCCTGCGGATGCCCTCCAGCTTGGAGTAGCGGTTTCGCGAAGGGGCCGTTCCTGGTCTTCGGGATCACCGCGGCGACACCCGAGAGCGCGGCACGGGCCGCGGAGACGGCGTCGGTCGGGTCCGATCTACCCACCTTGCGGCGCATCTTGCGGTTGGGTCGATCCACCTCGACCACCTCGACGCCTCGGGTGTGGAGAAGCCGTGCCAAGCCAACTCCATACGATCCGGTGCCCTCCACCCCAACCCGCAATACGTCACCAAAGCCAACCAACCAGCTCAGCAGCCCTTCATAGCCGGCCGTGTCAGCGGGGAAAGCTTCGATTCCCAACACGCCGCCGTTGCCATCGATCGCTGCCGCCACATGAAGATCGGCGTGGGTGTCCACCCCACCAACCACAGTCCGTACCATCGACATCAGCCGCCCCTTCCACTCGCTAACGGTGCAAGGGGTGGCATGCACCACCGGGACGGCGGACCGAGCCCAACCGAGCTGCAGCAATCAGCTCAACCGGTATCTCACCGCCCGACCGGTGCGTGCCAACCGGCCAACATCATCCCTCCCAGCCGGTTATGGGCGGCCTGTGAGCCATTCGTCAGCCGGTTTCGCTTTACTTTGGGGGTAGTTGACCGGAGAGGGAATCGTTGGCCACAACCGGCGAGGCCACTCACACGCAACCTGGGCCGTCTGCGGCCGCATATGACGGGTTCATCTCGTACAGCCACGCGGCAGATGACCTCCTGGCCCCGCGCCTTCAGGCGGGGCTGCAGCGGTTCGCCAAGCCGTGGTGGAAACGCAGGGCGCTGCGTGTGTTTCGGGACAAGTCGTCTCTGGCGGCGAACCCTCATTTGTGGTCGTCGATAACGCAGTCACTCGATGATTCGGCCTGGTTCATCCTTCTCCTATCGCCTGATGCCGCAGAGTCGCCATGGGTGAATCGCGAAGTTGAGTACTGGCTGGGACACAAGGACGTCGATCGGATCATCCCGGTCCTCACTGAGGGGGAGTTCGGCTGGTCGGGTGGCGATATCAGATCAAATGCCGCACCGCCGGCACTGTTTGGCGTGTTCTCGGATGAGCCTCGGTGGGTGGACCTCAGATTCGCGAGGACCGAGACCCAGTTGGATTTGAATAACCCGAGGATTCGTCCCGACTTTGGCTGCGGGCGGGGCCCCTGACAGTGTGATACGTACCAAGGGTCTGACCAAGACGTTCGGGTCGGTGGAAGCCCTCAATGACGTGGGACATTCACGCGGCCTGGAATCCGCGTTCGTTGGCCTT
>CAZKJJ010000369.1:0-2930 GCA_964553055.1 uncultured Acidimicrobiia bacterium | reverse complement strand
CCAACGATGCCCACCAGGGTGTCCGGTTCACATCGGAGCTGCAGGTGGTCATCCGTGACGGGGGCCTCGTAAACCTCATCGCCCTGCAGAGGCTGACCTGCGTCGGACGACCGGCCTGAGCGCCGTCATGTGAAGGAGCTGATGGACGGTGGTCCAAACTCAGCAGGCACACGGTGATCCTCGATGTCGGGGTGGCAGCCCTATGGGACGGGCTGGAAGGCCAACGGTGAGAGCTCACTTCATCGCACTCGCCCTGGCGGCATCCCTCACGGCCTGCGGGGGCGGTGACGCCGGCAGCGAGGGATCTCCCTCCCCGGAAGCGTCGGCAAGCCCGACGGTGTTCGAGATCCTGCGGGACGATGCTCGGTTCTCGACCTTCTTCCGACTGCTCGGCGAGTTCGGTCCCGAGGAGTCCTACAGCCTGATGAGGGTCGAGACGTGGGATCACACGATCCTGGTTCCAGTGAACGAGGCGTTCGAGGCTCTCCCCGAAGGTGCCCTCGACCAGTACACCTCGAGCGAGGACGCCTTCGTCGAGCTCGTGGACGCCCACCTGGTGGGGGGAACCGTCGCTGCGGACGAACTGGCAGAGACCCCCCTCGCGGTGGCGGGTCTGGTCGAGGTCACCGTGGAGGGGGACACGATCACCTACGCCGGTGCGACGATCATCGAAACCATCGAGGCCCGGAACGGGATGGTGCACGCGATCGATACCGTCCTCTTCCCGGAGGACGTCGGCTCCTGACATGGGCACGAGGATCGGTGCCGAGGAGCCGGAGCATCGGTTCGAGGCGATCGCCGCCGAACTCGCCCGCGGGGCGTAACGACCGATCGGATGTTTCGCTCACCAGACCCAAGGTGGACGGCGGAGTTTGCGCGATGCAGGTGCGGGGTCCGACTGGCCGTAAAGCTCTCCGTCCAGAGGGTGGACCAGCTCGCTCGTGAACATCGGAGGTCTCGGACGCCCCTCGGGAGATCGAGATCCACGATCTCCTGGCCAGCGAGGAACACGCCGTGGTTCTCAACAGGGTCCGGGCGACCAGGAGCGGTCGAACGATCGAACAGCGCCAGGTCGTCGTCGTGCAGGTGGCATCGTCGAGGGTTGGCTGCAGCACGGGCGCCGATCCCCTTGCCCCGGACACGCTCCGCGGCTAGCGTCGGAGGCTCGAGAACGGCGTTAGCGTTGCATCGGGCCTGAGGGGGCGCGGCATGGGGAGGCACGTGGATCTCTGGCTGGAGGGCTGGAGGAAGGGCGACGCGGGGATGGTCCTCAGCTCGGTGACGGACGACTTCATCCACGACGATCCCGTAGACGGGCGTTTCACGAGGGCGGAGTTCGCGGCCTACCTCGAGCAACTGTTCGCGGAGGCCACGCCCGAAGGCTTCGAGACCATCACCGACGTCGTCAGGTCCGAGAAGGACGGCGAGGAGACGGCGTGGGGCTGGTGGAAATCGCTGACCACGCAGCACGAGGGGGCCGGATTGATCAAGGCCCGCCCGGACGGGGTGTACTTGGAACGGGTCGCTTACTACGCAAATCCAGCGGCCGGCTGACGCTGTGCCCATCACGCTCGACAAGGATCAGCGACAACGCGTTTCGTAGCTCTACCGGCGATCACCCCAGACGTTCGATGAGCCCGCACCCAGTACCCGCCGGCGTGCCCGGGCACGATCGCCAGCATGATCCCTCTCTCTGATGAGGGCCTGAACCGATGGACGCACCACCCGTAAGGTCAACGCGTAGGCAGCTCTACGGCTGGAAGGGCCAACGCTGAGAACTCGCTTCATCGCACCCGCCCTGGCGGTAGCCCTCACGGCGGGATCCGGCGAGAGGTCCAGGCGTGGGCGCGGTCGTGGCGACGAGAGCGCCCGTGGCCTGCCTAGCTACCAGCGGTCCGTGTGTTCTGGTCGGATCGGTCGCCAGGATGTGCACCAGGAGCTGGAGCCGGGCCGTCGTCGTCGTCGTTGGTAGCCGTCGAGGGAGGACAGGTTCGGCTGGTGCCAGCCGTCCGCTGCGGCTGGCAACCGTTGCCGGTCGCATACGCCGATGAACTCGAGCTCCCGCTCGCTCAGTCGGGCGGAGGCGCGAAATCCGGAGGCTCCGCTCGAGTCGCCAAGTGCTCGCGAACCATCCGAAGCTCTGTTTCTTGGCGGGCAAGCGCCTCGGGGCTATGACGCAGAGCCTGCGCCTGTTCGTTGAGGCCCAGCGCAAACTCGTCGAAGGCGCGGAGTTCGTCACCTGTATCGAACTGAATCCGGAGTCCGGCTCGGAACCAGCTGAGGGCGTCGACAGGCTCCTCTCCCTCCTCGGTGGCTCGTTCGGCATCAATCGCGGAAGGATCCTTTCCATCGGCGAGCGCATTGCGGACCTGCCAATACGCGTCGAGGAGGATCAACTCCGGTGTCACCCGCATTGGCGGTAGCTTTGACAGGGGACGAAGGGCCCGCCTCACGGCCCAATCCTCTCGCTTGCGCCGAATCCAGCCCTTCATTTCACTCGGGCTCCTCGTCATTGAACGAGGGATACGGCTCGTGCCGACCCGCTCCATGCATATCAGGTATGTGGGCGCGTGCCGTGGGCGGGATATTGCGTTCGACGAAGCGCACGACTTCGATGGCCGATGTACGGTCCTCGAGCCGGAAGAGCGCGAGCGTTGTCCGTTCTGGCTCGATCTCACGGTAGCGAGGCTCATCTGCTTCCAAGATGAAGCCGCCCTCACCCTCACTTCCCAGGAAGGCCACGACATCCTCGAACGAGATGTCCAGTAGGAGATTGTTGGGGCCCTTCAGATAGGTCCAGAGAACCCGTTGATCGGTAACGAGCATGGCCATCTCGGCTTCGCCGGTCGAGATCTTCTCCCACCCCGTGGCTCCCGTGAACTCAGTCTCCTGTGAGCCCACATCCGAGCGAAGGAACGCGAGTCGACGTT
>CAZKJJ010000368.1:0-2939 GCA_964553055.1 uncultured Acidimicrobiia bacterium | reverse complement strand
GGTCATGACAGCCAGCTCCTGCTCGCCTGCCTTGGTGAGACGTGGGATCAGGTCGTCGTAGAGCTCCTCTACCCGATCGGAGCTCTTGGCCATCTTGACTTGGAAGCGGTAGTCGGCCCACGAGTCGAGCTCGAACAGCCTCGCCATCTCCATCCTGAGTGCGAGCGCCTCGGTGAGCAGGGGCCTGTTCGTCTCGGCCGCCCTGTTGTTGTAGATCTGCGAAAGCGCCTGGCGGAGATCACGACGCTCGGCATGATCGAGGAACGGCAGGACGTCAGGGTACGCCATGGTGACTTTGTAGGTTCCGTCGTCGTCCCCAGGCTCCAACCCTTCGATGTAGTCGTCTGGAAGGCCTGTGAGGTCTTCCTTCCTCACCGCGAGAAACGAGTCGTCCTCTGCGATGTTCCTGGCGAAATCCACCTCCAGCTCGACGAGCCGTTGGCGAATCTCCTGGACGCGGGCGCGCTTGTCTCCCGCCAGCTCGTGGCCCACCAACCGGAAGTCGCGCATCGTGTGAGCCAGAAGACGCTGACGCTCGTCTGCGAGCGAGGCTGCCTCGTCGGTCTCGCTGAACGCCTTGACCGCCTGGTAGAGGTCCTCGCGGAACTCGAGGTCGGTTGCCCACTGCCTGAGCCTTTGCTCAGAAGACCGCGCCGCTTCCCTGACGTCTTCGTCGACATGCACGTGACCCAGGAAAGGTCCCTTGCCGTCGACGTCGGAGAGGAGAGCGGAGATCTCCTCGAGGGGCTGCATCGTGTTGAGGAAGGTGCGCCGCCCGGCCGCCGAGACTATCTCGGAGACGAGGCCCTCACAGGTCTCGATCGCCGCGGTGACCATCGACTCGACTTCGGCTGCGGTGCGGACGTTGTAGGAGAGCATCGGACCTCGTTGGGTGGTGATGAAGGGCGTGGCTGGCGAGCTACCCTAGCGGCCGCCATGGTTGTGACGATCGTCTTCTGCCGGGCTTGAAACTACACCGACCGTGCCGTGAGCATGGCGGGGCAGCTTCTCGAGGAGTTTCCACAGCGGTTTCCTGTGACCCTCGTGCCGGACAGGGGAGGCAAGTTCGAGGTGTCGGTGGACGATGATCTCATCTACTCGAAGCTCGAGACGGGTCGACACCCCTCCTACGAGGAGCTGGCCGAGCCGATCCGAGCACGCCTCGACTGAGCCTTTGGCGACTGGCCGGCGAGGTCGGTAGCTCTCTAGCCCCTCAACTGAACATCGCCTCGAGATGACGGTGATACCGGCCCGGTAGGCCAAGAGTTGGTGGAGAGATACGACCAAGGCGGGTGGGACCCCCGTCTAAGAGGCCGTACGGGACTCCAGGCTTCGGCGTCACTCACACTTTCGGTCTGAAGTCGGGGCCCCCTGGGAGGAGGGCTATATAGCCAGAGCAGAGTGCCCGTTCCATGTCTCTGTCATGGGGTGTGGAACTCGATTGAGGCGACGACCGGTGCGGCTTCCGCCACTGCCCTTTCGAAGCGCTGCTCTGGTGCAACGATGGCTACGGCCAGGATCCGCATCGACGAACCATCTGGCACGTCGAACAGGTACAGCCGCATTCGTTCCCCCGTCGCCCCGCCTCGAATGACGCCTTCGCCTTCGGCCGTGATCAAAGACCCGTCCTTCTGGTTGAGGATGGGTGAGAGGAGCCCATTGGGGCAGGGGTTGTACCCGTTGTCGACAGCCACTCTGATGCTTGCGCCCGCGGCGAGCCCTACGTCCATCATCAGGGCTTCATCACCTCCGGCGGTCACCGTTGCCGCGCGTGTCACTTCAATGCCGGGGTAGGACTGGATGCTCTCGGCCAGCGCAGCGGTGTCCTGCGGGCTTGCTGTCCGACAACCCGGTCCGCTCAGCACCGGGTCGGACATGACGATCAGCTGGTCCCAGTCGTTGCGCTGCCCGCCGTCGGTTGTGGGCGCTACCTGGCCCTCAGGGATCAGGCGGCCAAATAGCCTGCCGCCTGGGGAGTAGTCGCTGAAGACCCACGGGTGGGCGACGTGCACAGTCACTTGGCCTTCGAAGGCGGTGTAGGGCACGGCCACGGGCTCGCCGTCCTCGGTGGTTGGTGCGATCTCGGTTCCAAAACCGTACGAGTTGTATACGAGCCGGAGGGGATCGTCCGCAGGCAGCTTTGTGGGGTCGTGGGCGAAGAAGAGCTGTTCGACAACAGTGTCCCCGGCGAAAAGCCGAACCTTGAACGCCGTTTGCTCATACGGCCACTCGATGCCAAGCACTGGCTCGAACTCGGCCCGCTCGTAGGGGGCTCCCGAGGTCGTGGCGTAGAGGAGCGGTGGCGTGTTGCAGCAGCTGCTTGTGGTCTCACCGGAGACCGATAGGTAGTCCTCTGCGCCCTTACCCGAGATTCGGGCCCCGAGAAAGCCCTTCAAGAGCTCTGTGACCGCCGCATCGGACGTTGGCAATGCTGGCACAGTCGTTGGTGCCGGTTCGGCAACGGTTGTCAGGGTTGGCTCGGCCACCTGGCCGGAGTTGCCTGAGAGGGCGAGATACATCCCGGCCACGGCGAGGCTGGCGACGAGGGCCGCCAGCGCCCATGCGGGTCCCCTGTATCGGCTTGGCTGTTTGGCCGTTGGTGATGGGCGTGTCTTGGTCATGAGTGTTCCTTCTCGCCGTTTGGCCGCGACGACAAGCGGATCTCCGGCCAGATCGGCTTCGATCCGCTCGATCAGATCCTCCGCACCGATAGGGTTGCCTCTCTCGCTGAGCCAGCGCAGCTTGGTTTCGAAGTCAGCCACCGGCCACCTCCAATGCGGCTCGGGCTCGCTTCCTGGCCCGGTTCGCCAACATCTTCGCTGCCCCGGTAGTGATCCCCAGCTGCTCAGCAGCCTCGGCGTAGGGCACATCCTCCACCTCGACCAGGTAGAGGATGGCCCGTTGCCTTGGAGGAAGATCGAGGATCGCCTCGATGTCGG
>CAZKJJ010000367.1:0-2959 GCA_964553055.1 uncultured Acidimicrobiia bacterium | reverse complement strand
GGTGTCGATCGCTTCCTTCGTGGCCTGGACTTTTTGCTGAGTCTCGGCGTGGCGCTCCAAAGTCATCGTCTCGGCCGCTGTCCATGCCTCGTAGTCGCCGGGATCGATTTCGTAGTACAACTGTTGAATGTGTTGGGTTCGGGGATCGTTGGGACCGAGGGTTCGAAAGACCGTTGACATTGCCTCGCCGGCAGTGGGAACCACCTGGCCAGTTTCCTCGTCCTCGTAGGACTCAACGTCGTAGACCCCGCTCTCGAATCCCATTCGATACTGGTCGTAAAGCCAATCTTTTTGCCGCTCGGCTTCGAGCGCGTCGGCTCGTTCCTTCTCGGCCTTCGCCATTGCGAAGCCACGCTGGTTCAGTTGGTCGAGTGCATCTGCTGTCTTTTCAGGCACTAGCCCTTACGTCCTTGTTTGCTCGTGAATCGTCCAGCTTTATCCCTCGGCTGGTCGGTCGTCTTGTTGTCGCTCCATACGCCACCCTCGGGCGCGTCCATCGAGGCCGGAGCCGATGCACTACTCCGAACCCTCATGTGCTCCGAGCTCGCCATCCCGCCACGGGTCACTCCGACTGCTGCCGGCGCGGGCCGGACTGCGTTTATCTTCTCCCACTGAATGACTCGGCGAACGAGCTCCTCCGCCTCGCGAGAAAATTGAAACGCCTGCGTGCCGTTTGGCAGATCCCTGACGGCACGATACGCGGCCGATACCTTCACCGGCTCACCGCCGAAGGTCGTGCCGGTCAGCTCTCCACCGGGCTCGAAGTGCGTCAGTCGCCAGCCGGGAAACTCCGCGAGCTTCCAGAGCAGCTCCTCACGCGTCATCGCTGACTCCTGAGAAGAGCTGTAAACGCAAAAACGTTGCGTCCAGGCCGGTGGCTTTTGCAAGCTCGCTGCTGATCTTGCTCACAAAGTTTCGACTCGGCGGAAGGCTGCCGAGTTCGACGTTCTTGCAATATCCATCAGAGAAACCGCAGCGCCTCGAGAACTCAGCGGCCGGCATCTGGAGGGCCTCGCGCAGGCTGCGTAAACGCTGAAGCCTCGGTGTTTCGAGGATGAGCCTAGTTAGCTCTTCCTCTCTCCAGATTTGTTGTCGTGTCGGGTCTTGTACTGATGTAATCTCGCCTCCTCAGAGGCACGTTGTTTACCTTCCAACTATACAGGTCATGCCCGCTGTGCATTGAAGAAGGGAAAGTTGTGCTTCATCCTTGCTGTCAATGCTTTCAGCCATACAAAGGGACTTGAATTCTCATCTCGATAACGAGATTATGATCTCTGCGAACCCTGTTCGGCAGGCTTAGGAAGGAGAAAAGGCGTGGCAAAGAAGACTGTACTTGTGTCTGATCTGTCTGGAGTTGAGATCGACGAGGGCAAAGGGGCGACGATCCGCATCACCTTTCACGATGCTCGGAAAGGTGTTCGAGAACTCGACGTGACCGACGCGGAGGCGGAAAAGCTCGGCGGGCGAGCGGTGAAGCGGCGTGGGCGGCGGCCGAAGGCGGCCGAGTCTTAGCCATCTGTGAGCCGTCTCGACCTTGGGAAGTTTGTCGATGAACGAAAGTACTTCCCCAGTCAACAAATGCTGATTCAAGTAAGGAGGTAACCGGATGATTCCCCTCGCCGAGTATCCATTGCTCGAAGTGATCTGGACTATCTGCATCATCGCCATGTGGGTGCTGTGGATCTTCATCGTCGTCTATACGCTCGTTGACAACTTCATGCGCCACGACCATGGCGGCTGGGCGAAGGCCGGCTGGCTAGTCCTAATCGTCCTTCTGCCGCTGATCGGCGTGCTTGCCTACGTCATCGCGAGGCCGGCAGACGCCCGTGGCGCTACAACCTGAGTCACGAGAAGGTCAACGTCGAAGCGCAAGGGGCCGCCGGAGGCGGCCCCTCAGCTTCTCGGCCACGTCGCGCCCGTTTGTGCAGAGGGGCAGCGGCTTAACCGCTGCCCCTCGATCGCAAAAACGCTGACCCTAGCCGTTATTCGAGCCGACGCACTCCAGTGCGAAGTGGTCGATCTCGACGACGAGTTCACCGCCGACTTCGGTGACATGGAAGTTCAGGTGCACGCGGAAGCGCTCGCCAGTCTCCGGGTTCACCAACTTCTGACTAATGATCGAGTTGAAGCTCACGACGCCGTTGTTCTCGTTCACGTTCAAGATGTCGGGGCCAGCCGGCTCCCGCGCCCCGAAGAAGCCGCTGGAGGTCTCCGTTGTCGCCCAGAAGAGCGCAGTTCCGTGGAAGCCGTTCGGCCTCGGGAATTCGTGGACGAAGACCTCCACGTCGATCCAGACTTCCTCCAGCTCACCGGTGCAGGGGTTGGTGTCAGTGAAGTGGTTCTCAAAAGAATCAGTGAAGAAGACGGGGCTGTTGTCGGGTTCGGCCGCCGCCGCCGTTGCGAGTGCCCCGAACAGCGCCAGTACGGCCACAAGGACTAGAACACGTTTCATAGGAAACCTCCCTTCACCGCCGAGAACCCCCGGCCTCCGTTCGGCGCAAAAAGAGGATCTACAAGCGGTAGTCCCGGTCGACGCCTCTAGATCCTGCCAAGTTGTGACGGGGATTACAAGACTGTCACGGCGATCTGCGCGCAGACCTTGGGCGGTGAGTTCACGGTTCGCGAGTTCACCTACGAGTGCCTCGTGCCCTAGTCGGGCGACAGCAGCTAATCGATAACTTCAAAATCCCCCTCATTTGGAGCGGGGCGGAGTCAATGGTGCATGTGGCGGGACGGTGATCCTCAAGCCTGAGCGCCTTCGAGCATGCCTTCAGGAAAGGTGGAGGAGGGGCCGGCTGCGGCCCTCCGGCCCCTCCTCAAAACGCGAGACCGAGGTGAGAGAGGAGTCGGGCCTTTCATCCAACACGCGGTCTCCCGTTCCCGGTGTTTGTCTACCCGGCCATCGCTGGCTTCAAACGTGTCTGCCGAGACGCAAAGTCAAGGACATAACGCCGGTCTT
>CAZKJJ010000366.1:2159-2972 GCA_964553055.1 uncultured Acidimicrobiia bacterium | reverse complement strand
CAGCTCTGCACCCAGCACCTCGACTTCCTCCATGTCCATGTCGCCCATCATCCCCTGGTAATAGTCGGCCGCCAGACCGCCCCAGCCCCGATGTCACGCAGCCCGCTGGCCGGTGGCGGGGTGGCAGGGGGGCCGGGCACGGCCGCGATAGCGGTGGGTGAAGAGTCTTCGCTGGTCGTGGTGGCCGGCGATGTGGTCGTGGTCGGTCCGGAGTCCGAGATCGTGGGGTGGGTGGCGATGGCGCCCTCGGTGCTGGTGGTCCCATCCGTGATGGTGGTGGTAGTGGTGGCGTCTGGCCTGGTCGTGTTGGTGGTGTCGGGCCTGGTCGTAGTGGTGGTCTCGGGCCTGGTCGTATTGGTGACGTCTGGCTTGGTCGTGGTGGTGGTGGCGTTGCTCGATGTCGTGGTGGCCTTGGTCGATGTCGTGGTGGCCTTGGTCGATGTCGTAGTCGACGAGGTCGTGGAAGTGGCGCCGGGCGCCGCCAGTCCTTTGATCTCGACGTTGTCAATGGCCAGGTAGCCGGCCAAGACGCCGGACACCTCGAACTTCACCTTGAAACTCTCGCTGACGAAATCGTTGAGATCGAGGATGGGTTGGCGATAGCCCTCTTCCCCGGACAAGGAGTATTCCTCCGCCCGAGTCCACGAAGAGCCGTCGCGACTGACATGGACCGCCAGGATGGCATCGGTCGATGTCTCGGCCTCGATCTCCATCTCGAAACAGAGCTCAACCGTCTCGAACTTGGTCAGGTCGGCCTGTCTCCAGGCCCCGACGGTCTCCAGATACGAGCCCTTGCCCTCGATGTGGAGACAG
>CAZKJJ010000366.1:0-2149 GCA_964553055.1 uncultured Acidimicrobiia bacterium | reverse complement strand
CCCCACCGGTGCTCACTGATCCGTCGTCGTTGTACTCGTGCCAGGGGTGTTCCCAGGGCAGAGAGCCGTCGCTGCCCCGATAGGTGATCTCTTCGAACTCGTCCATGTAGTTGTGCCACTCATCATCCTCGGCCACCGCCGCCAGGGCGGGGACCAGGAGAAGAAGTACAACCACACCCCCGATCCAGCGTCTCATGTCGACAACGTCTTGATGACGGAGGCGATCGACTCTTCGGGCTCTTCGCCCTCCGCGTCTTGGGCGGCCAGGGGAAGGGTGACCACGAAGTAGGTGGTTCCCCCAAACCTCTGATATTGGAGCTTCCCACCCATCAGGCCGGTGAGTCTGGAGGCAACGGCGAGGCCGAGACCCACGCTTCCGGTGAGAAGCGGCGCCTCTCCGTTGTGGATGAACCGGTCGTACAGCTTCTCGACCTTCCCGTCGGGGACACCGGGACCGTTGTCCCACACCTCGATGTCCACCCAGTCCTCTCCGGGCGACACCTCGACCCCGACCATGGGGCCACCGTGACGAGCCGCGTTGGAGATGAGATTTATGAGCACATGACGCAATCGGGCGCCGTCGGTGGTGGCCATGGCGGTGGTCGGCTCTCTCTTGATCGTCATGCCCGCTCTTTCGAACGGCGTTATGGCGGCCTCCACGACGTCCTGGAGCCGAGTTGGGGCATTGTCGATCTCGATGCCCGTGCTCTCCAGCCTGGAGGCGGCCAGAAGGTCGTCGACCATGCGGGTCATCTCCGCCGCTTCATTGGCGATGATCTGAGCAGTCTCCTGGGTGGCTTCGACTCCCTGCACGTCATCGGTGAGGATCTCGGCAAACCCGTAGATGGAAGTCAATGGGGTTCGCAACTCGTGGGACAGTCCGGCGATGAACTCGTCCTTGGCCCGGCCAATCGCGCTCTCGGCTTCGAGGTCGACCCGATTCCTCTCCTTGAGCGCTCGCACCCTGCGGCGGGTGATCATGAAGTAGACGGCTACCGCCGAGCCGGGGACCCCAAGCGTCAACAGGAACACGACCCACCCATTCAGTGCCTTACCTGCGGCGCTGTTTTCCTCGATGGCTGTCTGGATCGACTCTTGCTCGATATCCAGCGATGCGACGAGGTTCATGTATGAGGACTCGACTTCGGTGCGGACCAGGGCCCTGGCCCGATCGACATCCCCGACTTCCAGGGCGGCGATCGTCGAATCCACAGGGTCGATGAATCTGGCCAGAGTCGCGTAAGAGTCGTGTGCCTCCCCGACCTCGAGGAGATGCTCGAGTTCGGCGTGGGAGTTGTCCACCTGCTCCACGGCGAAATCGACATCTCCCTACGTGACGATGCCCCGGCCACGAAGCTCCGAGAAGGTCACGGCCTGAACGACCCCGGCGCGAGTCAACGCCGCGGTGCCCATCGTGGCGTTGGTCCAGTGGAGCGAGCGGGCGTTGTTGGTCACCCTGGTGACGCTTATGGAGTTGGCGAACGCCAACCCGGCGAAGAGGACCAGAACGAGCACGGCTGAACCCACCGCGTACACGACGGTGCGTTTCTGGGTCCCAGGAGTCAGTCGCGCCACCCTGGCCATTGCTTACCTTCGGAGATTCATGGCCATTTCCACATAGGTCCGAGGGTCCATAGCCTCTGGCGGGATATATCGCAGATAGGGTCCGCCGATGCCGATCGCGGTCATTACGGCGCTCCCGCCCGAGACCGAGGAGCTGCTCCAGGCCACCGAAGACCGCGATCCGGTCGAAATCGCGGGTCGGCCGGTCTGGACGGGAGCGCTGTGTGGCCGCCGGGTGGTCCTGGCGCAAGCGGGGTTGGGCAAGGTGAACACCGCAGCCCTCACCGCCATTCTCTGGGAGCGCTATCGAATCTCCACCGTGATCTTCACCGGGGTCGCTGGGGGACTCGACCCCGATCTCCACGTGGGTGACATAGTGATCGGTCAGCGAACGATCCAACACGATGCCGGGGTCCTCGGCCGTGAGGGGCTGGAGCGCTATCAGGCCGGGCACATCCCCTTCTTCAATCCCACCGAAGACTTCGGCTACACCCCCTCGCCGGGTCTCCTGGAGGCCGCAATGGAGGCGGCAAGGAAGGTGCATCTCACTCCCGTGCTCGATCGAGAGCCAAGGGTGATAGTGGGC
>CAZKJJ010000365.1:0-2978 GCA_964553055.1 uncultured Acidimicrobiia bacterium | reverse complement strand
GCATGTCCGGCACAGCCTGAGATGCACCCACGTGTCGCCCATTTCCAGGCACTCCTTGCAGCCTTCGCCACTTGGAGTGACGTCCTGGATCTGGTCGAGGTGCGTGCACTTGCGCTGGCGGAAGACCGAGCTCATCGGGGGCACTCTAAGGGCTTTGCCACACAGGAGCGACCGGGGCAGTTGCCTGATCGGTCAGGAAGGCGGCCTGGAGCGACAGCCGCTCCTACAGCGAGTCCCGACCATCCTCGTCGAGACGGGCGTGGGGCGAGGCCGGGGCGAACCTGTACAGCCAGTGCTGGTCTGGTGAGATCGTGAGCCCTCTGCGGGCTCAGACGTTGAGGGACTCGCGCCTCGACTGCGTACGGACCCGCTCGGGCAGTCTCGTGAGGAGATATCCGCCTGCGGCTCCCAATGCGAAGGCCATTGTGCCCAGCAGGCCGTCGAAGAAGCGGGAAGCGAATGGGTCCGTGAGGGTGAGGAACGCGAACGCGCAGACAGCTCCCATCAGCGTGACGACCCACAGGGTTCCGAGGGTGCGAAGCATCTGCACGTGGGCTCCTTTCGTTCTTCCCAATCATGACGGGGAGGTGCCCCTGAAGCCAGAAGGGTTGCCACGATCTCCCAGGTGACTAGCCCCTCGGGAGCCGCCCGGTCCCCGGCAAGCGCTTGTAGATTCCTGACGGATGATGGATGAGCGAGATCTCCACGGCGCTTGGAGCCTGGTCTCGGCAACGGGCGTACGGTCGGACGGCAGGCTGATCGAGCCGTACGGTCCCAACCCCAAGGGCTCACTGATGTATGGAGTGGAGGGCCGGATGAGCGCGATCATCGTGGACGGGGCGATCGCCGAAACCGAGTTGAGGGCCGGCGGACGCAAGCGGTCGTCGCGCCGAACGGTGGCCTACTTCGGAAGCTACGAGGTGCGTCCTGGCGACGGGACGGTGACACATCACGTGGAGGGTTCCCTGTTTCCTGACTGGGTTGGGGAGGAGCTGCCGAGGAAGATCGAGCTGGAAGGCGACCGGATGACCCTGCGGCCACCGCCGTTGCAGCGTCCGAGCGGCGACGTGCAGCTCGTCCTCGTCTGGAAGCGCCTGGCGGGCTGACCTTCTCTGGCGGCGCCTGTGGTGGGACACCGGGGCGGCCGGTCCCGTCTACGAAACCGATCTGCCTATACGGGGGAGGAGTGAAACTCTTGAGAGACTGGCGCCCTCGCCAGGATTCGAACCTGGGACACCCGGTTTAGGAAACCGGTGCTCTATCCCCTGAGCTACGAGGGCCCGTCGGGATCGTACCGCGCTGCTCTTACACGGTCAGGTAGTGCATGGCGGTACGGGGTATGTCGGTCATTGGCCTCCCCTCCAGGTTTCGTGGTAGGCGACCAATAGACGACCGTCCTCTTCGACGATTCTGAATAGATCCAGCTCGTTCGTGGAGAGCAGTAATTCGACCATGCTGTGTTGAGCCACCATCCATTCGGGTGTAGAGAAGGCGGCCGTGGGGCTACGTTCGATGATCATCGGATCGCCGATCCTCTCGGCGGCGAAGTAACCCAGGTTGTCGACGAGAGCTTTCAGCACTCCGTGGCCGTAGGTCACTCCGTCTCCCGCCTTTATGGAGGCATCGGGAGTCATCAGTGCCAGCACCGCTGCACCGTCGTTCGCTTCCCAGGCCGCCGCGTAGTCGTCCAGAAGGGCGTTGATGTCACGCTCGGTGACTGTCTGCCTGTTGTCCACGATCAGCCAAGCTGCGAGCCCGGCGGCTAGCACCAACGCAACGACTAGCCCGATGATCAGATACCGGCTGGTGTGTTCCCTCTGCTCCACTGAGGCAGAAGGCTGCTCAAGCTTCTGCATCTTCTTCTCCCTCTGTTGTTGTTTCCGCACGACGAGAGCGACAATGACACTGACCCCCACCGCAACCACCGGGATTACCAGCCACCACCAGGAGACAGTCCCGGCCGCTTCGGAGACCGCCTCTGGGATGGCTCCGGAGACCACGTCGAGGCCCGGTTCGCCTAGCCCGATGCCAAGAGCCAGCGGCCCCCCAAGCAGAAAGATCGTCCCAAAGAACGCGGCCACGGCCGCCCACCCTGGTCGCAGCGTCCACCGCTGACGTGTGGGGCGGACCCTTTCGGTGACCTGCCAGCTGGCCAAGATGTCCTCGGGGGTGATCCGCTCGACCGCAGCGTCGAAGTACTCCCGCAGTTGTGTCTCGACCTCAGACATCGATCCTCACCCCTAAAACGCTCTTCAGCCTCGTCAGGCCCCGATCGGCGTGAGTGCGCACCGACCAACGTGAGATACCCAGCAGATCGGCCACCTCACGTTCGGTGTAGCCGAGCCCGTGGACCAGCACCACTGCGACGCGCTGGTTCTTGGTGAGCAGGGTAAGCGCATCGCTCAGCTCGATGCTCACGCCTGGTGCCTCCAACGTCGGAAGCGGCGGGAACAGCACAGTCGGCCGGAAGTACCGGCGCGCCTTGCTCTGACCAACCCGATACAGATACCCGGAAGGGTTCTTCATCTCTTCTACCTTGCTCCAGTGCTCCCATGCCCAAGCCAAGGCATCGGCCGTGGCCTCGGCGCCGATCTCGATGCCATAGGCCGCCGCGAGCGCGTACGAGAGACGCGGTTCCGTCTCCTTGACAAACCGGGTGAACTCCCGCTCATGGTCAGCAGACGCGGATCTCACTGTCGCTCTCACCCATACAGACCATCAACTCGGGTCAGCTGGGCGACAAGAACCTCCAGCCACACAATCCCGCCATGGTCCAACCCACCGGAAGGGGCAAAAGGCCCTTCGACAACTCCCAGCAAACCCGCCCACATCGACACATCTGCGCTGGTCGCTTGGAGCTTGGATCGCTCGCTCAGATACAGCACATGACTAGGCGGTTTCGCTCCCCGCTGACCTGGGGAAGCGGCGTTTGGCACAGCGTTCAGGCGGTCCGAGTTAGGAAACCGGTGCTCTATCCC
>CAZKJJ010000364.1:0-2988 GCA_964553055.1 uncultured Acidimicrobiia bacterium | reverse complement strand
CAGGAGACAAATCAACCATAGGTGGCGAGCTGCACGTCTTCAACTGGGAAGACTACTTCGCGCCCACCACTCTGGAGGATTTCCAGGCTGAGTTCGGCATCGAGGTCTTCCTGGACACCTTCGACGACGAGCAGGCGGCGGCGTCAGCCATCCAGTCTGACCCTTCTCGGTACGACGTGGTCGTGCTCTCGCACTCGCTCGTGGCCGAGATGGCAGAGCGGAGGCTCCTCGCCGAACTCGACCTGTCGAATATCCCAAACCTCTCCAACGTCGATTCGAAATTCCTGGATCAGTCGTGGGACTCCGGTAATCGACACAGCGTCCCCTACGCGTGGGGCTCCACCGGAGTGATCTACAACAGCGAGTACGTGGAGCCAGAGGGAAGAAGCTGGTCCCTGCTGCGGGATCCAGGCCTCGCCGGCCGGGTCGCACTGCTGAACGACTCCACCGTCGTCATCGGGCTCACGCTGAAGTCCCTGGGATACTCACTGGACTCGCGCGATCCCGCCGAACTGCAAGAGGCAGTCGAGGTTGTCGTTGACCAGAAGCCGCTTCTGGCCGGCTTCCTCGATCCCATCGCCATCCGCGACGGGATGATCGCCGCAGATCTGTGGGCCGCTGAGCTGTACAGCGGCGATGCCGCGTTCGCGGCGGCGGAGAACGAGGACCTCGTGTTCTTCGTCCCCGACGAAGGCTCGGACTTCTTCGTCGACAACCTCGTGATCCCGCGAGACGCGAAGAACAAAGAGGCGGCGGAATTGTTCATCAACTACATCCTCCGCCCCGACGTTCACGCCGCGATCAGCAACTACACGGCCTACGCGATCCCCAATCAAGCAGCCCTGGAGCAAAGCCTCATCGACGAGGAGCTCCTGGCCAGCGAGGCGGCGTACCCCTCCCTGGACATCCTGGAGGCGTGGAGCCCGTTCGATGCAGAGCAGCTGAGCCTCTGGAACGAGGCGTGGGCGGACATTCAAAGAGAGGCCAGTGCGAGCGGGGGCGGATAGCGAATCCAGCAGGACCTGGCCCTCCCGGGTGAGGCACTTCCTACTAGGCCAGTCCATCCGTACCAGGTCAGGCCGGCTCCTCCTCCTGGCGGGGCTTTTGCCCCTCCTGGCGATGGCCGCCTATGTCTTCTTCTCTCAGCGGGGCGTGCTGTCTCAGACGGCCAACGATAACCTGGCGAACCACGCCCTGCTCGAAGCCGCCAGTGTGGAGCGGGTCCTGCAAGACGCCGGCCACGATATCGAGCTGCTCGCTTCGAACCCGGTCATACAGTCCCCAACCACGTCGCCCGAGGAGAAGCTGGAGCAGCTAGAGCAAGCGCGAGTCCTCTTTGATGAATTCGAAGACATCACGCTCATCGATCCGGAAGGCAACGTCGTCGAGTCCACCAACTACCTGTACTACGGCACCTGGTCGGAGAAGGCCTGGTTTCAGGCCGCACTGGCCGGGCGACCGGCGGTGTCCGATGCTCAAGTCGTCCCGTCATCGGAGGAGCTCGTCGTCGCGTTTACGGCACCCGTCCACAACGACGACGAGATAGCGGCAGTCGTCGCCGGCCAGATGAACATGGAGGAAGTCTGGGAGATACTCGACTCCGTCACCATCGGCGATAGCGGCTTTCTGGCCGTCTTCGATCGTCATGGCAACATCATCGCCCACCCGAACAAGGATTTGCTCCTCTCCAAGATGGAAGGGCTTCCAGGGTCCACCTCGGCCGGGGAAGTCACCTCTCTAAGTCTGACCGGCGAGGACGGCTCCAGTCTGGCCGGCCAGCTGGCACCCGCCGGCGTCCTCGGCTGGCGGATCGCGGCCCTCCAGGAAGGCTCGGAGGCCTACGCCCTGGTTAACGATACGATCGAAAAGGCCTTGATCACTGCCGCCGTGGTGCTGGTCGTCACGGTCATCGCCTCCTTCTTCTTCTCCCGGGCCATCTCGCGCCCCATTCGTGTCCTCGCGGGCGGGATGAGAAAGGTCGCGGCGGGGAGTCTGGATGAGCGGGTCGCACCGGCGGAGCTTCAGGAAGTCGACGAACTCTCGCACTCCTTCAACGCTATGGCCGCGAACCTGGCGGAACGCACCGCTGAGCTAGTGGACGAGATCGCTGAACGGAAACGGGCGGAGGAGACGATCAGACACCGGGCGTATCACGATTCCCTGACGGGCCTGCCCAACCGAGCACTGTTTGTAGACCGTCTCACCCTGGCCCTGGCTCAGGCGCGCCGTGCCGGGCGCACGATGGCGGTGATGTTCATCGACTTTGACAGGTTCAAACTCGTTAACGATAGCGCCGGACACCGGGAGGGGGACGCGCTGCTGCGAAGCCTGGGCTCGGAGCTCAAACGCCTCGTTCGAGAAGGAGACACCGTTGCCCGCGTGGGCGGGGACGAGTTCACCCTGCTGTTGCCGGAGATCGCGCAGGTTAGCGACGCCGTCGAGGTCGCGCAGAGAATCCTCGAGTCCCTGAGACGGCCGCGGCGGCTGGCCGGTCGCGAGTTCCATATCACCCCGAGCATCGGGATCGTCATTCATCCAGCCGACGACGCCTCAGCCGAGGGGGAAGACGCTGAGACGCTCCTGACCAATGCTGACATCGCCATGTATCGGGCCAAAGACGAAGGGGGAGACCGTTACCAGATCCACACGCCCGCCATGAACGCCAGCATCCTGGAACGGCTGGCCCTGGAAACCGACCTGCGTCACGGGCTGGAGCGCGATGAATTCGTGGTCTATTACCAGCCCCAGGTCAGCCTCAGCACCGGACAGATCGTCGGCGCGGAGGCCCTGGTGCGCTGGAACCACCCGGAGCGGGGACTGGTCATGCCCATGGAATTCATCCCCGTGGCCGAAGAGACCGGCCTCATCGTGCCTCTGGGCGAGTGGGTGCTGCGTGCCGCCTGTGCGCAGGCAAAGGCCTGGCTGGATGAGGGGCTCCCCTGCATGCGGATGGCGGTGAACCTCTCGGCGCGGCAGTTTCAGCAGAGG
>CAZKJJ010000363.1:1053-2991 GCA_964553055.1 uncultured Acidimicrobiia bacterium | reverse complement strand
TGGGCGGCATTTCTCTCCCTCTTCTATCGGCCGGGTTGGCAGGGTTTCGGGGCTGCGCTGGTCGCCACGACGATTCTCATGCTCCTACTCGGGGTCAACGTTTCCACAATGGGATTGGTGGAGATCCCAACCACCGGATGGGTGTTGGTTCTCGAGTTCTTCGGCTATCTGGTCGCTCTTGGCGTTAGCTTCGGACTCAGCTTTCACGTGTTCGCGAAGGCGTGGGGAGTTCGAGGACTCACCGGGTCTCACTACAACTAGCAACCCCTCACGTCGTTCGCCCCACAGCCGCCCCACAGGCACTAGAATGCGGTCCGTTTCCCCTGTTCAGGGCGATTTGACCGCATCTTTCGCAACGAGGGGGGTCACGGGTTCAAATCCCGTCAGCTCCACGATTTCGCCGTGTGTTAGTTGGAGAAACCCTCACTCCTCGTTTCTGCGCCGGGGTGGTGTAGGGAATCCGCCGCCCACAGAGACTCCACAGCGGTCACTACGAATCGCACCCGAGCACCTCGTATATGGCGAGCGTGTCGGCCACCACGAATCAGTTGGCAGGTTTCCATCGTCAACCCCCGCATGGCTCTCAGGCGCGTTCGATAGCGAAGCAGCCAGATCGGCGGTGGACAACCGATCTATTCAAGCGGTGATTGACCTCGGGCAGGATTCAGCCGGTACCCGACACCGCGCACGGTCTCGATCATGTCAGCGCGGTCGCCGAGTTTCTTGCGGAGCGAGTGGACCACCGCGTCCACGACATTCGATCCAAGATTCTCCTCATATCCCCAGACCGCACCGAGGATCTCAACACGTGGGGCTGCGTCCCCTCCCTGCTCCTTCAGATAGTGCATGACCTCGAACTCCTTGGGCGTCAGATCCACACGTTGACCGTTGAGAAGCAACTGCCGATTCCTCACGTCGAGCAACTCGTCCTCCGGCAACCCGAGCTCCACGGCGGCGAGCCGGGTCAGCCACCCGTCCACGGAGGCCGGACCGAACTCCAGGTACAGCCCGCAGTAACTCCGCCCGTCGATGTCGACCACGCCACCCGGGATGACTCCGCCCTGTAGCTGATCCATGACGGGCCCGTAGATCTCGGGATGGTCGGTGACTCCGTAGTTGCGTCGAAGCCGTGGGCGCAGCTGCATATAGGTCCGCTTCAAATCGAGCCACATGCTTGCCTGGGCCTCACAAGGCCCGTCCCCTTCCTCCCAGGTCAGCCAGCGTCGGATCAATAGGACCTCCTGGCTGGGGGAGATCGGATTCTCCTTCATGTGGTCGAGCCACATCTCCACGACGGGGTCGTAGGAGAACTTCCGCATGTCGATCAATCCACTGTTGATGATGATGGAGAAACCGGCTACCTCACCACGCAGGTCTCTGGCCACCCGGAAGGCCTCGGGGCATCGGGACCACCACGATGCGAGAAGATCGGCTGAACCGGGCGTCTCGTGGAGATCAATGAGCTCGTTGATCGCACCGTCGTCGGACGGTGTTGCCTTCTCGATGGCGAACTGATGGGCGCCTCCTGGGAAATGCGCGTCACGCACCTCCCGATTCTCCAGGAGATAGATCATGTCCGCGGTGTGGCGCCATAGTTGGGATCGGGGAGTGGAGCGAAGCTTCTCTCGCAGGCACACCCAGGCTCTCTTTCGAAGCTCGAGATGCCATTCCGGATCGCTGGCGCGCATGCGACTGGCGATCGACTGCTGCATCACCTCGTGCAGGGCCAATCCGTCAGAAGTGGCCTCTACGAAGGGGAGGGCTGCGAGCCTGCGGGTTGCCTCGGACGTATCGATCCCGGGAAGCATTGCCTCGAGTAGTGGAATGCTCACACTCCTGACCAGGGCGGCGGCTTCCATTGTCTGTTGCTCGACGTCGTCAAGATCTTCTAGATAGGCATCAGTGAACTCGTCTAGGAGCTGATTCATCGTCACATCC
>CAZKJJ010000363.1:0-1043 GCA_964553055.1 uncultured Acidimicrobiia bacterium | reverse complement strand
GACTTGCGGTGGATGCTCCCGTACTGCGAGTGCGCCGAGAACGAGGGTCAACGGGTGTCCTACCGCGAATCTCGTAACCCGGTCGACGTCATAGCTCGGCACTCCCAGCGCCCGAACCAAGGCTTCGCTCTCGTCGAGGCTCAGGGGCTTGAGGTTCATGCTCTGGAACGAGCCGGCCGGCAGTCTCCTCCAGGCAGGGTTTGGCTGCTCACGGCCGGCGATCAGCAGAGAGACATTTCCGGGCAGGTGGGGGACGACCTCATGACGCAGCCAGGTGTCCAGTAAGCGAAGCACCTCATATTGGTCGAGGCACAGAACGACGCGGTCGTCGAGGCGACCTAGTCGGGTTGTCACTTCGATGTGATCGGGGTCGGCGACGGGTGCGAGCCCGGAGGCGTCGGCGACTGCGGTCAGGAAGCCGTGCTCGGTCGGCTCGATTTCCCTGCAGTCCAGAGAAACGACCGTGGATCCACCCACCGAGCATTCCTCCGCGAATCGCTGCACGAGGCTGGACTTCCCTGAACCGGCGAGACCGTGCATGAAGAGCACCCCACCAACATCCAGAAGAGACTCCTCGAGACGCCGCAGCTCGTCGACTCGGCCGACGAACACCTGCCCACGAGGAGACGTTCTTGCGGGAACGACACGGTGAGCGGTCTCCATCCCCATATACGCAGAGTAGCAAGGTGGGTCGACGCGATTCTCATGAACTTCTCATCGTTCCCGAATCAACGTCTCGTCGTCGGTTCTTACTCTCGGACCAAGGCGAAACCGATCACGAGCGAGCGGGTCATGCCTGTGGACCGTCAGGAAGCGACACAGCTCACCATCGAGCCCTTCGTCGGATGGCGGATATGGGCGATAACCAATCCCTGGCCATCGGAAGAGCTCGAGGGGCTGGTGTTGCGGGGTGCGTGGGGCCGGGCGTGGCCCGACGCCGAGCTCGATGCGAGGTGTCTGCGACCACCGATCAGGGAGAGCTCGTTCTCGGCCCTCGTCAACGCCCAGGAGACGGACGAACACTCCGAGTCCGCGCCCCATCC
>CAZKJJ010000362.1:0-2993 GCA_964553055.1 uncultured Acidimicrobiia bacterium | reverse complement strand
CCGGTGATGAGGGCGAAGAGGTACAGCACGAGGATGGCCGGGATCTGGGCGAACATCTCGGTCAGCACGGTCGAGATCGGCAGGGTGGCCGCCGGGAAGTGCAGGTTCGTCAGCATTCGCTCGTTCTTGACGATCGACTGCGCCCCGCTCTGGATGCACTTCTGCGTGAACCGGTACGTGAGCACGCCGGCCACCAGGTAGACGGCGTAGTTGTCGATGCCACGGCGTGCCCCGAGCAGGATGCCGAACACGAGGTAGTACACGCCCGACATCAGCATTGGGCTGAGCAGGTGCCATCCGCTACCGAGCACGGTGTTCATGTGCTGCTGGCGGAGGTTTCCCAGCGGCAGCTGCAGCACGAACTCGCGGCGGTCCCAGATCTGGCGCAGGTAGGCCAGCAGGGACGGCCGCTGCGACAGGTGGAGCATCCCGGCGGCCTCCGCGCGCGCCGCGTCCCACCCGAGCGTGGGGTCGGGCGTGGCGTGCTCCGGTGCCAGGGGCGCCACATCCTGCTGGGTCATCCGGGTCCTCGTTCGTTCGCCAAGGGCCAGGGGCGCACCTCGTGCCGACGCCCGGAGGGTATCAATGGCACCGTCAGCCCCTTCGGGCCAGGTCCGTCTCACCCCGCGCCGACGGCCCCTGTCCGGCAGCGTTCCACGAGCGACCGGAGCTCGGCCACACGGTGCTCGAACCCAAACCGCTCGTGGACCGCCTGGCGCGCGGCCGCGACGCGCTCGAGCAGTGCGGGGTGGTCCAGGAGCAGCGTTTCCATGCACTGGTCGAACTCGTCCCTGTCACGGTAGAACAGGACGCCGCCCTGGGGCAGCTCGTCGTGCAGCTCCTGGTGCCAGTCGGACACGACCGGGGTCCCCGACGCCAGCGCGTCGAGGATTCGGTTGTTGATGAAGCCGTACGCCTTCATGTCCTCCCAGTGGTCATTGAGCGTGGCGACCGACCGGCTGTAGAGGGCGCCGAGCTCCTCGTTTGGGAAGTAGTCGGCCACCACGTGCTCGTCGGAGACGTCGAAGACCGACCACCCGCGACCCCAGATCTTCAGGGGGATCCCGTAGTCGAGCGCCCAGAGGACCCCGGGTCGCTCGGTGTCGCGAGTGTTCCCGATGAACACGATGTCCCGGCGCTCGTCGCTGGTGGGTGCGAACTCCTCGAGGTCGGTGCACTGCAGGAGGGGGTGGACCGGTACGTCGACCTGCACTGACAACCTCGACGCCCAGGTGCGGGACGCGACACAGACCAGGTCGTGGCTGGCGTACTCCTCGAGGGAGACGTCGGCTGGGTGGCTGATGTTCCACATCACCCGCAGGGCGCCGCCATGGCGCACGTCGGGCGGGAAGGGATACTTGCCACGAAGGGTCAGCACCACGTCCGCGGGCACGTCCTCGTCCCACCCCGGGTCGTACTGGGTGACGACCTCGTCACCCGCTCGCTCGAGGTACTTGGTGAGGGACCGGCCGAAGTGGAAGTCGCCCCACTTCTTCCGGCGTGAGTCCGAGGGTGCGGGGTTCTTGATGACCCACCTCACGCCGGGACCTCCAGCCCTGCGCCCCGGGCGGCCCGCACCTTCGCGAGGAACTCTGCGAACTCGCGCGCGACGGGCAGCGTGCCGATGTCGGAGGCCGCCTCGGTCAGGATCACCTCGAGCTCGCAACGAACGGCGGCGTAGGAGAACTGGCGGAGGTACAGGCGACGGCCCCGGTCCACCATGCGCCGTGTCGCCTCGCGGTCCGCCTCGAGCTCAGCGAGAGCCCGGTGAAGGCTGTCGACGTCACGGAAGCCCGCGAGGCGCAGGTAGCCCTCGCGTCCGAGGAGCGCGAGGTCCCCGATGTCGTTGGCGATGACCGGCACGCGCATCGCGAGGGCATCGGTCAGCTTGTAGGGCATCTGGTAGTGGGAGGCTGGTACGTCCGGGTCCAGCCACAACACGACCGCATCGGCGGCGAGGTTGATTCCGGCCATCTCGTTGCGGTCGACCGGGTCGATGATGCGGACCTGGCCGCCGGCCACCTCACGGAGCCGGGCCTGGTCGGGCGTCTCGCGGGAGCCAACGACGAGGAGCTGATGGCGCGGCCCCGCCTTGCGTACCGCCTCGGCGATCTCGAACACGCCCTTGTGACGACGCACCATCCCGCCGAACAGCACGACCCGGTCATGGGGGTCGAAACCCAGGTCGGCACGCAGGGCCGCCCGGTCGTGACGCGCCGGGTCGAAGAACCGATCGTCCTTGGGATTGCGCAGGAAGTAGGCACCACTCCCGAAGTGGTCGTCGAGCCGGTGGTTGTGCGTCACACGACGAGGCATCCGGGGTACGAGGCCCTCGAGGATGGACGTCCACAGCGGGCCGAAGGGATTGTCGAGCTCAGGGTCGGCCGGGTCGACGTCGGCGAGGGACACCGCGCTGCTCGTCCGGCCCGCTCGTGGTGAGGTCACCACGGACTCGAGGTCGTTCATCTCCAGTACGACCGGGGTGCCGAAGTGGTAGTTGCGCAGGAGCGCGACACCGAGACTGGGCAACCGGGGCTTGACCGCGTAGACCACGTCGCCGTCCGCCGCGGCGACGGCGCGGGCGAGGGCGTCCCCCCAGTCGGGGAACGGGCCCCCGGGCAGGTAGGTCGTCCGGAAGGCTGGCTCGGCGGTCGCGTAGGGGGGGAAGATCGGTTCGTCGAAGAACCGGAACCCGAGCAGGTGCACCCGCTCCGGGTCCTCGAGCGACTCGGCGATGTTGTACGCCTTGGAGAAGTGGTTGCGGCAGACGTCCCACGACACGACGGTCAGTCGGGGCAGTGGGTCCTCGGCCACCACTGGCAGGCCGTCGCGGTAGTACCCATCGACCGAGTCGCGCACGATCTCGGGGGTGTCGCGATTGCGCCGATGAACCATCGTGATCTGGCCCCAGGCCTCGTTGCGCCGATACAGCACGAGGAACGTGTCCAGGTACAACGGGTCGCGCAGGAAGGTGTACTTCAGCACCAGGTCCC
>CAZKJJ010000361.1:0-3003 GCA_964553055.1 uncultured Acidimicrobiia bacterium | reverse complement strand
CTACGCGGACGCCGCCGACGTCATCGCAGCCCGACGTAGCGGAAACCAGCCGGATCCGATGGCCCTCCACTTCCCGACGGCGCGGGATGGTGCGATCGGTGTCAAGTTCGTCGACGCGGCCTTGGCTTCGAGCGCAGCGGGCGGGGCGTGGACCGACGCTCTGTTGGATCTTCCGACCTAGCCCTCTCAGACCGCCCGTGTCATGACCAGGTTCGGCTGGAGCAGACGGGCGCGAGGTAGGGGGCGGTGTTGGAGAAGGCCAACACGTTGGGGTGGAGGGCGATCCCGAGATCACTCCTTTATGAACTGACGGCGCGCAACCCCCGAAGATCGCGAACGGCGCGAACGGTGAGCTCTTCCCGTGGTGGTACTCGTCTCAGCCATCAACCGGCAGCCAGCCCCGCGCCTCCGTCGCTCCTCGCTCGATCTCAACGAACCGGTTGGCGCCGGACCTCAGCCACGGCCCCACCTCCCCGTCGGGCCACTGGACGCGGATGCGGGCATCTTCCGCCGCTCCCAGCCCGAAGTGAATCCAGCCCAGCTGCCCGCCCGCGTGACCACCTCCGACGGTCACCTCTCGGAGTAGACGATGTTCGCTGGCCCTCACCTCCACCCAGGAGCCGATGGCGTCTCGGTTCGGGGCGGGCTGGGAGAGCCGGAGCGAGAGCCAGCTGCCGAGCGGTGCTGCGGCATCCCCTGATCCGACATTTCTCCACAATTCGACGTTCTGCCGCCGGTTCACCACGACCAGGTCCAGCAGGCCGTCCACGTTGAAGTCGGCCAAGGCGGCTCCCCTGGCAGATGCGAAGCTCAGAATGCCTGCTTCCTCTGCGGTCTCGAGGAAGGACCCATCCTGCTGGCCCAACAGGAGGTTGTTCGGATCTCTCGACGCGTAGTCGATCTGGGCATCGACGTTCCCCTTGCTGATGAACAGGTCCGTGTAGCCGTCGTTGATGACGTCCTGGAACTCGGCATGCCAGGCAGTCGAGGGAAGGTTCACGTCACCGGCAAACGGCCGATGGGCTGTCACACCCCGCACGAGGGCGATGTCGCCATAGTCGGGTCGGGCAGGCCCTTCCAGGAGCGTCTGGAGCTTGTTGTCGGCCTGGCTGGTCAGGAACACCTCGGGCAGCCCATCGCCTGTCAGGTCATGACTGGCGATGCCCATCCCCCAGATCCGCAGCTCCTGCCAACCCTCCTCATGGGTGTAGAGGCGAGGAGGCTCTCGTTCGGCGACGCGCCACAGTTGATCCTCGCCGACGAGGTAGTAGTGCCGGTCGTTCGTCATCCTCAGGTCGGCTCGACCGGAGCGGTCCCAGTCGCTGAACAGCACCGAGAGTGTGCACCAGCCAGGACGGAGAGTGGTGGCGGGTTCGTAGCCCCGACCGGCAGCTTCAGGCCTGATGAGGCCGTTGTCGGAACAACCTGTCGCCTTGTCGCCGCTGAGCGCGAAGTAGTTGCCCACCGCCAGGGTGGGCAACGACGCCTCAGCCTCCCACGTGGCGCTGAAGGCAGCTGTGAACCCCCCACCCCCGTCGAACCCCCAGAGCTCGTTGGCCCGCTCGAATCGGCAGCCACCGAGCCCGCGCAACAGTACGTTCTCGCCCCTTCTGAGCACTGCCAGATCGGTGGTGCCGTCCGAGTCGATGTCGATCGGATACGCCCCAGTCACCTCGGGCAGGTCGGTGGCCGATGCGGGAATCCCTGAGAATGTCAACGAGCCCCCGACCAGGCTCTCGTTGCGAAACAGCGCCGCCGGGGCCGTGCCCCCCGCGAGGTACACCTCCGGCTTTCCGTCGCCCGTGCAGTCGAATACGGCGACGCCCCCACCCACGACGAAGGGCCAGTCACCTTCGTAGGAGTGTGCGATGGAACCTGCCTCGCTCACGAACTGAGGCGGAGCCAAAGCCGGCGGGAGAGGGGATTCGCCGAGGATGGTCCGGGCGCCGAGCAGAAGCGCGGCGGCGCCTAAGGAGCCGACGACCAGACCCAGGCCGAGCCAGGCCAGGGGGGCCAGCCCCTGATCCTTCCGCGACCGGGTGGGTGGAAGCATTCCAGAATCGTTGCCCTCTCGCCTGCAGACCTTGCTCCGATGAGGCTAGTGTTCCCGCATTCCTGGGACTTCCGGAGGAGGGAGCGTCATGTGGAAGCCAATTGCCGCGGTGCTGGCAGTCGTTGCCATCGTCGCCGCAGCCTGTGGAGGTGATGAGACAACGGGGGGTGGCGGGGAAGCCGACTTCGTCGTCGGCATCTCCTGGAACAACTTCAACGAGCCCCGTTGGGCAGCGTTCGACAAGCCGAAGCTCATCGAATCCATTGAAGCGCATGGTGGCCGCTTGGTCGAGCGCAATGCCGACGACTCTGCCGAGAAGCAGCTCACCGATGTGAGCTCGCTGATCGGTGAGGGCGTCGACGTGCTGATCATCCTCGCCAAGGACACCAAGGGGATCCTGCCTGCGGTTCAGGAGGCGGAGGATGCCGGCATCCCTGTGATCGGTTATGACCGGCTCATCCCCGACGAGTATGCCTTCTACCTCAGCTTCAACAATGTTGGGGTCGGCACGATCATGGCCGAGGAGATCACCGCCGTCGTGCCGGAAGGCAACTACGCCATTGTCAAGGGGCACTCCGGTGACCCGAATGCCACGTTCTTACGCAACGGCATGACGCCGATCCTGACCGAGTACCCGGACATCACCATCGTCTGCGAGGACTTCAACGACGACTGGGCCCCGGAGAACGCGCGGGCATTCATGACGGCATGTTTGGCCTCGAACAGCAACGACATCCAGGCCGTCATCTCCGAGAACGACAACATGGCCGGCGGCGTCGTTGCGGCGCTCGCTGAGCAGGGCCTGGACGGCAACGACAATGTCCCTGTCACGGGACAGGACGGGGATGAGGCGGCCATCAAGCGAGTGGCGCTCCAGACGCAGCTCGTGTCGGTATGGAAGGACTCGAAGGTGCTCGGCACCCGCGGTGGCGAGACGGCGTACCAGCTGT
>CAZKJJ010000360.1:0-3004 GCA_964553055.1 uncultured Acidimicrobiia bacterium | reverse complement strand
ATGGGCGTCGACTCGATCACGGTCACCGCTTCGGCGATGGCAGAGCCCCGTCTCGAGCCGTGAGCGCCAGAGCGAGGCTGGCAGCAGGGATGGTCCTGGTGGCGATCCTCGGGGGCCTGGCGGCGGTGTCGCTGCGGTCCAACGTCGAGCCGACCGACGGGCTGACTGCCGTCACCGGCAGAGCCGACGAGGACCCTGCCCAGACCGAGCTCGCAGCCCGAGAGCCTACGGTGGAGACCGCGGCGGAGCCCCTGCCCAGAGAGCGCCCGGCCAGCGAGCGCACAGCGAGCGAGACCACAGCCGCGGCATCGCAGGGCGGCGGGTCTCCCGCGGTCCTGGCCGCCCAGCGGTCGCTCGCCGCATGGGCGTCCTTCGCCTCGACCGGCAGCCTGGATGCCCTGGTGGGCACGTTCGCAACAGACGGCCCCCAGTATCGACAGCTGAGCGGCGAGGCGGCGATGATCGGGCTCTTCCCTCCCAGGACCCCTGTCGGTCTCGCGCTCTCCGGGGCCCGCGTGCGGGATGGTGTGTTGGGGCCGATCGTGCGGGGCGTGGTCACCTACCGGGCAGGGGCCGACACCCTGTCGTGGTGCTGGGATCTCCACCTGCGCCCCGAAGGAGAAGGGTTGGTGCTGTGGACCGCCATCGGTGTTCAGAACCCGAGTACCTCGACGATCTCCTCCAGGTCGTCGGGATCGGTGGCGCCGAACAGCTGCGCGTAGTACCTGGAGACCCCGACGTCGTCCCAGCTCAGCAGGACCGCGGCTACGTCCCCGGCGAGGCCGATGGGGAAACCCAGCTCGGAGCGCCAGCGCTTCTCGAGCTCGGCGGGCGTGCGGTCGAAACGACGTGCCGCCTCGGTGAGCTTCTTCCGGAACGACGCTTCGTCCGTTCCCACCAGGGCGGGGCTGGCGGTGCTGACACGCAGGGCATCGGGATCCCTCCCCGCCTCGGAGGCGACTGACCTGGCGATGGCGATGCGCTCCCTCATGACGGCGGGTCGGTTGGCGTACACGTTGAACTCGTCGGCGTAGAGGCCTGCCAGGCGTGGGGTCTTCACCCCGCCTGTTCCTCCCACCACGAGCGGGAGAGGCCCAGCCGGCTTCGGATGCATGTCGAAGCCCCGCAGACGGAAGTGCTCCCCTTCGAAGTCCTCAGGTGGTTGTGAGAGCCCTGCCCTGAGGTAGCCCAGTCCCTCTTCGAGCACCTCGAAGCGCTCCTTCGTCGACGGATAGGGGATGCCGAACAGGTCGTGCTCCTCCGCCAGCCAGCCGGCACCGACTCCCAGCGAGAACCTACCTCCCGACATGGCGTCGATGGAGACAGCGTTCTTCAGCAGGACCGCCGGATGCCGGAACGTGATTGGTGCCACCAGCGCCACGAGGCCGATGCGCTCTGTCTCGCGGGCCAGCCCTGCCAGCTGGGCGAACGCGTCCCAAGCCGGCTCTGACCTGTCAGCTTCCGTGCGGCCGTAGAGGTAGTGGTCTGGGATGGCGATGGCTGCCAGCCCGCGACTGTCGGCGAACCGGGCAGCCCGCAGGACGTCTTCGTACGAGCCACGGACCTGCAGGGCTAGTTCCACGGAGTCGGGACGGTAGCCGAGGCTCATCAGAGAGCGGCGCGGACCTCCAGCCCCAGCAGCTCGGTGAACCCGCGTGCGTCCTCCGTCACCACGATCCTCCCAGAAGCGAGAGCGGTGGCGGCGATGATGAGATCGTGAGCGCCCCGGGGACGGCCAGACCTTCTCGCCCAGAGCAGGAGCTCCGCATGAGCCTCGGCCACGGCCAGGTCGTAAGGGATGATCGGAATGGTGTCCACGAGGTCGGCCAAGAAGGCATGGCGTTGGCTCCGTCTTCTTCCACTCGACATCCCGACCCCAGCGCTCAGCTCGGCGATCGTCAGCGCGGCGATGGCCGTGTCGTCGTCGTCTCCGATGGAAGAGGCGAGAGCGACCTGATGTCGGCTCGCTGAGACGAGGACACTGGTGTCGAGCAGGAGCAGGCTCAGAATCGTTCCTGGGCCGTGACCAGCGACCGCAGGTCCGCCAGCTCGGCTTGCCAGGTGTCGTCAGCGGCGTGGCGCGAGAGGAGGGCCTTGGCTTCCGAGCCCTTTCCCGCGGTCACGGGGCCGATCGTGGCGACAGCCTTGCCCCGCCGGATGACCCGGTAGCTCTTGCCCTCCCTGACGACCGAGTCGAGGAGGTCGGCAAAGGATCGTGCGGCGTCGGTCGCAGTTATGTCAGGCACGGAAGTCAGATTATCTGATTCTCAGAGGGTTCTCGAGCCCCTCGATCCTCTCGTCCGTACACTCGGCCCCAGATGGATGCGAGCTTCATCCCCACCGAGGAGCAGGAGATGCTCCGGGCTACAGCTCGCCGGTATCTCGAGGAGCGGTCGCCTCCCTCGAGAGTACGGGAGCTGATGGAGACGGAGGACGGCTACGACGCCGCGGTCTGGAAGGAGATCGCGGGCCTCGGCTGGCAGGGCTTGGCGATCCCAGAGCGGTACGGGGGAGCCGGTTTCACCATGACCGAGACCGCCATCCTGATGGAGGAGATGGGCAGGACCCTGTTTCCCAGCCCCTACCTGTCGACGGTGGTGCTGGCCGCCCGCCTCCTCCAGGCTGTGGGCTCGGAGGAGCAGCAGCGGGAGCTGCTGCCAGCCATCTCCCGGGGGGAGCGGACCCTCACGCTGGCGTTCGTGGAACCGGAGGGCCGCTGGGATGAGGCAGGCATCCAGATGGCGGCCCGCCCCAGAGGAGACCGCTACCTCCTGTCTGGCATCAAGACGTTCGTCCTGGATGGCCACACCGCGGACACCGTGATCGTGGCCGCCCGGACCGGCGGCGAAGGCAGGGAAGGAGTGTCCTTGTTCCTCGTGCCAGCCGATGCAGAAGGCCTCGCCCGCAGTCGGCTCGAGACCATGGACATGACCCGCAAGCAGGCCGAGCTCGTCTTCGAGGAGGTGGAGGTGCCCGCCTCCTGGATGCTGGGTGACGAGGGATC
>CAZKJJ010000359.1:0-3004 GCA_964553055.1 uncultured Acidimicrobiia bacterium | reverse complement strand
ACATGCAGACCAACAACCCCTGCGGGTCTGGGAACTGCCGCCCCCTGGTGATTCCCCGCTGGGACATCACCGGTCAGGGCAACACCCTGATCCGCAACATCGCCTGGGGCATCCAACCCAGCCTCGTCGTACACTGGGACAACCCGGCCGGCTCCTATTCGGTGTGCTGGCCCGGCGATACCGAGTGCCACATCCTCGACACCGACACCGGCGTTTCCGCCGCCCACCTCTCCAACGGCATGATCAGAGGCAGCAACGTAGCAGCTGTAGACGGACGCTTGGAGAACACAGGGCCGGCGTTGGATTCTGTCAACTATGGCGGTTCATCTCATCCCTGGGGGAGGGTGTTTCAGAGTCCGCAAGGACGTGAGCTCGACGGTGACTACTACTGGTACATCCTCGACGGGGCATCGGCTGACACGAGCAGCACGGTGATCCGGGGACTCGACGACATCCGGCAGGCAGTATGCGACGGTGTGATTCCCGAACCGACCGCCTGGCCAGGACGAAGCAGCGCCCCCTGTGTGCCACCACTGGGGCAGCAGACGTGGATCTCGGAATGGATCGACCCCATACATGGAGATTTCTGGACGGTGCAGGACCCCCAGCGGGTCCATCTCTACTACGACGGTCCGATAGAGAAGTGCGATTCGCCCCGGCTGGCCAGCAACCCGATCGTCACCGACGACATGGCGTTTGATCCTCTGGCCCAGACCGGTCCTCCGCCAGCGCAACCGCCCCTGGACCCAAACGGCAGCAAGCCCGTGAAGGTCCTGGGAAGCTACGACGTCATCATCGATGCGCCGATCAGCGCTGCCGACCTTGCCAACTCCGACACCATCAAGACCACCACCGCCTACGTCATCTGGTACGGACCCAACGCCACCTGCGAGAATGGATGGCCACCCGGCGACCCCGTGCCCGCTCAGTTCATCGTCACGCTCGACGAGTAGGCCGTTGCCAGGCTCACCATCTAGTAGTACAGTTTCACGAAGAGTGGTCCGATAACTACTCTGAGCGCTGACTAGAGCAGCATCCTGGGCTGAGAGGCAGCGAGCGCGAGAGAAGGGGAGAGCTCTCGGCACGCAACGAGCCGCGCAGGGAGTGCCGCCATGTTCAGACTCTTCCGTTCCAAGGAACGAGGCGCCGCGCTCGTCGAGTTCGCACTGGTGATGCCGATCCTGGTCTTGCTCCTGGCCGGCATCGTCGAATTCGGCTGGCTGTTCGCGCAGAACCTCAACGTCCGCCACGGAGCCCGCGAGGGCGCCCGCCTGGTCGCCGTCAACTACAACCCGAACGGCAGCGCAGGCAGCTCTCAGACCCTCGACATCGTCGACGAAGTGTGCGGCAGGATGGACACCGTCACCGGTGCCGCGATCGCCTTCAAGGGGGCAGGCGACATCGGCGAACCCGCGGTGGCGACCGTCTCGGCTCCAGGCACCACCATCACCGGACTCCTCGACTGGGCGTTCCCGACTCCCCTGACCCTCTCATCGAGCGTCGAGATCAGGCTGGAGCAGGTCGCGACCTGGGCGAACACCCCTGTCCCGCAGTCATGTCCGTGATCGCCAAGCTCCTGCGTCGGGAGGACGGGGCCTCGGCCCTGCTCGTAGCCGGCTCGACGCTGCTGATCGTCGGGATGGCCGCCATCGTCATCGATGTGGGGCTCGGCTTCAACGAGCGGAGACAGGACCAGTCGGCGGCTGACGTCGCTGCACTGGCGGCCGTCCAGTTCGCTCGGCCCACGCCAGGCTGTGCTACGACCATCGACTGCGTGACGGCCGCGATGACCAGCGGCGCCAACGAAGCCATCGCCGTGGCCAACGCCTCGCTCGACGACCCGTCGGCGGCCGACTGGACCGACCCTACGCGCTGCGGGGCCGCCCCTGTCGGCTACCCCAACATCTCACCCGTCACGACTTGTGTCGCCTTCTCCCAGAACCTGCAGCGGGCCTGGGTGAGGATCCCGATCATCGACGTCGACACGACGTTCGGGGGCTTCCTCGGCTTCGCTTCACTCCAGACCAGCGCCCAGGCAGAGGCCGAGAGCGAACTGGACACCGGCAGCATCCTCCCTTTCCTGCTGCCGGGCAATGCTGGGGACACCAACTACAACTGCCTCAAGACCTCTGGCAACCCGAGCTGGGGCGACTGCGAGAACCTCCCCGCGACGGGCAACTTCGGATCGATCGACCTCTTCCTGTACGGCAACTACGAGATGGGGACCGCCATCCAGTGCTCGGGGACTACGAATGGGAGGCTGCTCTCCAACCTCGCTCGGGGAGTCGACCACCCGATGCGGATGCACAACGATGGGTTCAGTCCCGGAGTGGAGGAGCCCTACTACTGCCCGATCTTCTACGCCGAGCCCAACATGGCGTTCGGTCAGCCGGGCGTCGGCAGCAACCTCGATCCCGGGTTGACACACGGTGGCTCGGTCAACTCGATCAACGGTCCGTATCCCGGCAGGCTCTCACAGGGATCCAACCGCTACACGGTGCGCGGCCCGCAGGGGGGCAACCCCGTCACCAGCATCGACGACACGCCGCTCGGGGACTACCTGCTGTCTACCAACACTGGCGCCTGCTCACCTGCGACCGTTGTTGACATCGACACGATGAAGGCCTGTCTCGCCTCCTGGAACCCAGGCGACGGCGTGCTCTTCTCGACCGACATCGCCGACGCGATCCGGTTCGGGTTCGTCCCTGAGATGTGGGAAGACGACTTCGGAGCACCCAGCACGATGTACCACATACGGACCTTCCGCCCTGTCTATCTGGACTCGACCTTCTACGGCTGCACGGCCACCACCTGTGAGATCGTCCACACGCCAGGAGTGGCCGACTCCGGTCTCTGCGGCGTCGACCCCTTCGTGACCTGCGGCACACCGGGGAGCGGCAACAGGACCCTGGAAGCGGTGACCGCCTTCATCCTCAAGGCTGACATGCTGCCGAGCAACGCCCGGTGGCCCTACCCCGGCGATCCCAACAAAGTCGTGTTCACG
>CAZKJJ010000358.1:0-3007 GCA_964553055.1 uncultured Acidimicrobiia bacterium | reverse complement strand
GCGGTGCTGCCTGGTAGGGGTCTGCCCCGCCAACCATCAGGGAGTGAAAGACCTTCTTCACCCCCGTACACGTCGACGGGCCACCGGGACTCGACTCGAGGAATTCGCGCCCGGTCACCTCCGAGGACCATTGCCAGTCGATCCTGCGCCCTCGTGGGGAATCCGACCGGGTTGAACTGGTTCGTGTCGACAGCCGCCACCGTTCTGTACAGCGCTCCCTCGAGCGGGACCGCTCGAGCTCCGAGCTCTCTGGCCGCGGCCAGGAGCCTGCTCGCTTCCTCTGATCGGTCGGCACCTTGCTCGACCACGACGACGTCGAGCCGGTCGCCCACGTGGGCCGAAAGGTCGGAGGCCCAGTCCTCGTGCAGCGAGACGATGCCGGGAGCCCAGCGTGCGGCTTCCTCACCCAAGGAAGCCACGGACAGTCCCACGCCGGACGTCGAAGAGAGGCTCGAGGCCGGGCCTGGCGATCTCACCCGCTGCCCTGCGGGAAGAAGGGTGCGCAGACGCCACCGGAGGGCTCCCATCAGCCAGCGGAGGACCAGCCAGGCGTCCTGTGGTGACCGAATCTGGGCAACCCGGTCGGCGACCCTGCCCGCCTTCGAGTCCGACCGGCTGAGGCTGGACAGGGACGCAGATCTCGTCACCGAGGTGAGGCCCGCCTCCCTTGGCCGAAGCTGCTTGATGCCGTACAGACGGCCCAGGCCCTCCCACGGATCTCCCCCCAGCTTGAGGGCTCTGTGCCAGGCTCTCGTCTTGAAGGCCCGCACCTGGGTCTCCCCTCCGAGCCCGACTTCGACTCCGCCAACACCTTCCAGCCGTTCCACGAGCGTGGCGATGGTCCTGGTACGGACGGAGACCTCGGGGGAGATCCGGATCCTGAAGGGCACGAACCGCAGCTGCGAGCCTGACGCCCCTTCCTCCGTCACGGCCACCCGCGGGTCCGGGCCGAACTGTCTTCTCAAGACCTCACGCTGCGGATGATCCTGTGGCAGATCGAGCGCCACCACCAGATCGTGGAACGTCCCCGCGAGGACCTGCTCGGTGATCCCGATGACGTCTTCCGCTGTCGACCGCCCGGCGTCGATCTCCACGACGACCATGGGGACCCCGTAGCTCCGCCCAGGCCGGTTCCTGCGAAAGGACCGCTCGGCGACGAGATGAGCTGCTCTCGCTCGTTGTTCCTCCTGGGAGATGCGTTCGGCCGCATCGGGAACCGTCCCGAGCCCCTGGTGCCAGCAAGCTGCGGCCCGCTCGGGGATCAGGACGTTCCCGAGGGTGAAGGCCCTGAATCCGAACTCTGTGTCCTCCAGCCCCCACTGGGTGAACGTCTCGTCGAAGCGGCCCGTCTCTTCGAAGGTCTCGCGCCGCATCCCCAGATTCCCTCCGGTGACGATCCGGAACAGGTCGTCGTCGAGGGTCGTGAGGGAGTCGAAGCGGGTCATGTGGAACTCGATCCAGTCGGGCACCTCCTGCCTGCGGCCCGCAAGCAGTTCGTGCATCTGGCCGCCTGCCACCGCCTTGCCAACATGGGCGGGGTCGATCCCCTCGAAGTCGACATGGCGCCTGAACCCCAGGGTGAGGGCGTCGCTCACGAGGTGATGCCAGCGGGCGTGAGCCTCGATCCACCGGGCATCGGGGACCATGTCGGAGTCCAAGAACAGCAGCACCTCTCCAGAGGAGGCTGCTGCGCCCATGTTTCTGGCCCGTGCCAGGCCGAAGCCCCTGTCCTCCTGCCAGACGACCTGGACACCCAGATCTCGGAAGGCGTCAGGGATGACCGCAGGAGGATCTGATCCGTCGTCGGCCACGATGAGCTCCGTCAGCTCGGACGGGTAGGTCTGCTCTGCCAGGCCGGCGAGGGTTCTCGCCAGGGTATGGGGGGACTCGAAGTACGGAAGGACGACCGAGACGCGCGCCGTCGGGGACCAGGCGCCGAGCCGGGGCGGGTCGAACTCCGTCCATCGATTCCCAGGAATGGCAGCAGGCGGCGGAGAGGTCGAAGCCACGGGCGGAAGGTTAGGAGCCGGACGTCTTCGCCAAGAGGTCGCCGACCCGCACCAGCGCGTACCTGCCCCGAGCGGCCACCGTCCGGTCCTCCACCGTGGAGGCCGCCCAGTCCGGAAGTCGATCCAGACGGATGATGGCCAGGTCACCGACGTCGGGTACGTCCAGGGTCTCCTGAGTGAGCTGACCGAGGGGTAGATCCCAGTGCCAGGAGGCCCACCTGGCCGTCGAGATCCCCTCGACGACCCAGAGCCGCGCCTGGCCCTCTGGCGGAGCCACCTCCTCCAGCAGCGCACCAGCTCGGGAGGGAGCGACGAAGTACGCCTCGTAACGAGGGCCCATCAGCAGAGCGGCGAACGAGAGGACGAGGAGGATCCCAATGAGCCCGCCGCTCAGGAACTCGGCCCTCGTGGTGACGAGGGAGGCAAGCCCGTCCAGGAGCGCGCCCATGCCGATCAAGCCGCTTGCCAGCAGGCTGAGGTTCCAGAAGTCGTGGATGAACGACCCGCTGGGGACGCCTACTGTCCAGGCCACCGTGACGCCCAGGGTGATGGCGGTGAGGACCCGGGTTCGCCGATACCAGAGTCCGGCCAGCAGCGCCGGGACCAGAGCGATCAGGTACCAGGCCGGAAGGAGAGCAGTCAGCCACCGCCGCTGTTGCGTCAGCCACTCGCCTGCCGTGAACCCGAGGCCTGTGGTCCGTGACTCGGCCTGTCCGAGGATCTCTCCCAGGCCCGTCGCCTGGATGATCCAGGCCCCGGTCAACACGACTCCCAGCACCATGGAAAGCCCCACCAGAATGACGGGTCGGTCGAGGCCGCGGCGACGCCAGAGCCAGATTCCCAGCAGCGCCGCGGTCACAGCAGCGGGCCACGAGAGCATCACGGTCCCGAGTCCGAGGGCCGCTGTCAACGCGACGAGCCAGCCGGGCGGATCCTCCCGTTCCCGAAGCGCGACGACGGCCGCCGCCAGCCCGAGCACCAGGCTGAATCCGCCTCCC
>CAZKJJ010000357.1:0-3020 GCA_964553055.1 uncultured Acidimicrobiia bacterium | reverse complement strand
GTGGTTCGCCTTGCATGAGGAAAAGGGCGCCAGCCTGGTCGAGTATGCCCTGCTGCTTCTCCTCATCGCCGTCGTGGCCATCGTGGCCGTGACCTTTGCAGGAGCAGAGAACAGCGCCCTCTGGAGCGAAGTCGCCAGCTCACTCGACTGAACCCACCACCACCAACCCCCCAACCGAAGAGGCCCCACCACGGGGCCTCTCTACGTTTACGGCTTGGCGAACACGACGAAGTCCTCGTCGCGGTAGGTCTCCTGCCATCCCTCCTGAGGCAGCGCCGCCGCCAGGGCGTCTGATTCTCTCAGGAGAGCCTGACGGATCCCATGCGCCTCGAGGCCCTCCTCCCATCCGGGTAGCGCATTGCGAATGGAGATGAACTCCACGAAGAACTCCCTGCCGTACAGCTCCGCTCTGTCGTCCACGTACACGTCTCGGCCCTCGAGGATCAGGTAGCCGCCCGTTACGTCATCGTGAAACGTCGGAACGTCCGCCAGGCCTGCCGCGGCCGCGACGGGGAACCGGGACTCGGAGAGGCCGGGGAACGAGACGAGCGCCACTGGCAGCAGCAGGATGGCAGCGGCCATCGACCAGTTCAGTGCGGCCTGAATCGGGGAGGAGCCCGCCCCTGCGGCCCTGGGTGCGGCACTCGGCTCGGGAAGCGCCCGCAGCGCCCAGGGCAGGACGACGATCATGGCGGGGAACAGCGCCCTGGTGGAAGTGAGGCCGAACAGGGCGAAGGGCAGGGGAACCCAGAGGTCGCGCGGCGTGAGACGGCCCTTGGCGGACGCCACCACCAGGCTTGCCAGTGCCAGCAGGTAGGGAAGCTGGTCGGGTTCGAGCAGCTCGGGCGGAGCCCACTCGACGATCAGCTGCAGCGCCCCTCTGTTGCGGATGAAGTCGACGAGGACCAGCCATATCACGGGGCCGTGCGCGGTGACACTCGCTGCCACCACCGATCCTGCCGCGTCTGCCAGCCTCCTCCTGTCCCGAGTCCTCAGACCTTCGAGCAGGATCAGTGCGATCCCCACGACGAACGACGCATGCACCGCGGCCCAGATCCAGATGATGAGTGGAAGGGCCCACCTTCCCCCTGGGATGTCGAGTGCCAGCACCACCATGGAGAGCAGCACGAACGAGATGAGCACCGGCCTCGGCGCGAAGTACCCCGAGCCGAGCCATGTGGCGAGCACGAGCCCGACCACGACCGCCCGCCTGCTCCCCGTCCTGCGGAATGTCGCGATCCCTACGAACAGGAGAGTCAAGGCCGCAGCCGCCAAGACGAGCCACGGAACGAAGCCGAGGCCGAACCACCCTTCCAGCCTGCCGTACAGCAGGTCTGCCAGCCAGGACTGCGTTCGCCACGGAGTCCCCCGAAACGTGAAGGAGAACGGGTCGGTCGTGAGCACGTGACCGGTCGCCAGCTGCGAGCTCCCAGCCCTGACATGCCACAGAAACGAGTTGTCCGTCACGGCTCGGTGGGCCATCAGAACGAGACCGACCCAAGGAACCAGGTACAGAAGCTCGGTCACGCCCAGCCTCCGCCACCACGCAGGCGGGCGTTGCACGCTGCTCGTGCGGGTCACCGGCCTAGAGGCCGACGAGCGTCTCGTAGATCTGGATGGCAGCAGGTCCGAGCAGGACGATGAACAGCGCCGGGAAGATGCAGAAGACGAGCGGGAACACCATCTTCACAGGCGCCGCGAAGGCCTTCTCTTGGGCCCGCTGGCGCCGCTTGACCCGCATCTCGTCTGCCTGGACCCTGAGGACGCGGGCGATGGCGACACCGAAGGCCTCCGCCTGCATCATGGCCAGGAGGAACGAGCGAAGCTCATCGAGGTCGGTTCGATCCATGAGGTGACGCATGGCGTCCCTCCTGCTGATGCCGACCCGCGTCTCCTGCAGCATCCGGAAGAACTCCTCAGAGAGCGGACCCGGCACCGTCGACACGACCCTGGTGAGGGCAGCATCGAACCCGAGACCCGCCTCGACCGAGATGACCAGCAGGTCCAAGATGTCAGGCAGCTGCCTGCGCATGGCCTCGCGCCGTTCGTCGATACGCCTGTTCAACACGACGTCGGGGCCGAAGAAGCCGAGCCCGACGATGCCGCCGAAGAAGAGGAGCCCCTTCGGGGAGAGAACGCTGATCTTGAGGTCGAAGAACGCCACTGCGACGAACCAGAGCACGATCGCGGCTACGGTCGACAGGAACTTGACGACGGCCCAGGCGTTCGCATCGAGGTTGCCGGGGCTCCCTGCAAAGACGAGCCGCTTGTTGGTTCGCTGTCCCCATCCAGCGGGCGTCAGGCGTGACAGGATCCCTCCCGTCCTGAGGACGATCGGCGCGAAGAAGCGCTGGGCGACAGGAAGCTTGAGCGTCTCCTCCCTGCTGGCGTCCGCGGCGAGGCCCACGGACTCTGACTCACGTTTCCTCGCGAGCAGGACGCCGTTGCCGAGATAGAAGGCGAGCGCGGCGGTCGCTACTCCTACCGCGAGCACTGGGAACAGTTTGGGATCCATTTCAGACCTCGATATCCACGATCTTGGCCAGCCAGTATCCACCGATCATCATCAGCGCCACGCCGATGCCCATGGCGATCCATCCAGCCGTCGAGGAAAGCAGCGGCTCCAGATAGCCGGGGTTGCTCAAGAACAGGAAGGCAAACAGGGCCAGAGGCATCAGGCCCAGCACGATCGCCGAGATCCTGCCCTCGGCAGTGAGTGCCTTGATCTCGCCCCGCAGCCTGTTTCTCTGCCGCATCGTGTCTGCCACGATGCTGAGGACCTCTGCGAGGTTTCCTCCAACCTCCCGCTGGATCTCGATCGCCATGACGGCCCAGTTGAAGTCCTCGGACTGCATCCTGGCTGCGATGCCCTCCAACGACTGGACGACCGGCCTGCCGAGCCGGGCTTCCGAGATGGCACGCCCGAATTCCCTCGAGGTTGGCGAAGGGGCTTCTGCTGCCACTGCTTCCACCGCCTGGAGGAGCGAGTACCCGGCTCGCAGTGAGGTGGCGATCAGCGT
>CAZKJJ010000356.1:0-3047 GCA_964553055.1 uncultured Acidimicrobiia bacterium | reverse complement strand
GCGAGGCGAGGAGGCGCAGCCGCGTGAGCGCCGCGAGCACCTCGAACCGCTGCTGCTCGTTCCGAACGCCCTTGCCCTGCGCGCTGAGCTCGGCGACCGCCGCCAGGCGCGCGTCTTCGTAGAGCTTCGCCTCCTCGGCCGAGAGCTGAACGTCCTGCTCTGTGAAGCCCTCATCAAGTGCGGCCGGCCCGATCAAGCATGGGACCGGCTCCCAGACCTTGAGAGAACTCGAACGGAACGCTACGACTTCCAGCAGCTACGGTCCCACGTCGACGCATGCTGGAAGTCTCGAGTCCCCGGTGCCCCCGAGGATGTGGTTTCTGTTCTCTCGCGGTCGTTCGGGAGGGAGGTCCGGTGGGTCGAGGCCCTCCGGCGGCTGGAGATTGGCGCCCGCTGGGCCCTCGAAACGTCGCGGCGCGAAGACTTGCGTCCCTGGAACTCTTGGATGCTGTACCACCTTGCTACGGGGGTCAGCACGGTGATCGATACTCGGCATCTCCTTCGCTGGCACGACCTCGCACGCGCAACGGACGCGGCCTGTGAACGCATCGCTGACGAAGTGGAGCAGAGCGAAGCGTCCCTTCAGATGATCCGTCAGGCTGTCACTCGCCTCAAGTCGGATCAGACCCTTGACGTTCTGGAGGAGGACTCGCTCGCGTACATCGTGAAGAGTGCCCGACGAGGCATCGATGTCAATCTTCGGTTCATCATCGACGAGGACCTGACAACCCTTCAGGTGTGCCAAGGCGACGGCATTGTCGAGGAGCGCAGGTTCCACGGACCAAGCGGAGCTCTGACTCCTTCCCTCACCCACCTCGCTGCAACTGGCCGCCTGCCCGACGCCCCGAACATCGCCGAGGTCTGGTAGCTATCCAGACACGACGTTAACGCGCCGTGTCATGAACTCGAAGACTGCCAACAGCGCACCTCTGGTTGTCGGGGAGCCTGCCGATGCCCGCCGTTTCCGACGCCATGCATGATGCCGGGCTTGGGGCATATGCTGCTTCCATACGGGGGCGCTGCCAGCGACTGCACATTGTGAGCGCGACGAATTAGTTCCGTCGAAGGCGATCGTTCCGTGGTCAGGTCCACGCATCTCGATGGCCAGAATTCATCGTTGAGGGAGCAACTTCTTGTCGTACTGCAGTCGAGTCGGAGTGTCGATCTTCCACAGCTTGGTGAAGAGCCACCTCAACTGGGCAGCAGTGGCTTCAGCGCCTTCGGCACCTTCCACCCCCGGCTTCCATCACCATTTGCCCGCTAAGCGGGCAGAGGTACCCACATCGAAACCCCGTGCCCGAGCAGACGCCGCCTCCATTCTGGTCCTCGTCACCGGGAAGGCGACGTACAAGCCCTGAGCGTGGCCGGAGGTCGCAAGCTGTTGAGCTCGAGAAGCTGCCACGACCAGGACCCGATCGTGAGCCATTCGAACAAGCTCCGACTTCAGTGCCCCCTCGAACTCCTTCCAGGTATGACTTTGTACGGGAACGAGTTCGCGGCGGATCGAGTTCGCGTCAGGACGCTGCTGCGATCGCACGGACGATGAGCCTTCAGGTCGACGTGGAATCACGACCCTCGTGCGGGGACGGGGTACGACGCGGTCAGCGTTTTCCGTCACAAGGCTCTCGAGAAACCGTTCGTGAGCACGTATGCCACGTTCGTACTTCTCTTCCTGATGCACACGGTCCCAGTTCTTCGAGGGCATCGCGTCCTCCCTTCATCCTTCCATCAGTCTCCCTGTGCCGCATTCAGCGTCGCGGTGCCACGCGACACTGGAAGCCTGCGGTGACGCGCCCTTGAGGCATGAACGTCACGCTCTTCACGAGTAGATCGAATGCGTGGAGAACTCGTGCCCTGTGGCCGTGGACGAGTTGTGCGTCCTATCCCCTCCAACTGCAGGGCTCTCCAGAGGCAACTGCAACTGGGCTAGCCGCTCCGCGTCTTGGCCAACTTCCACACGACGATGTCGAGAAGCCGGAGATCGGAGAGCTCGAGCAGGACGTCGCATCGGGCGTCGTCAACCGTGGTCTGCCTCAGTTCCTCGCGGATCGTGTCGAAGACCCCGCGTTCCCTGTTGTCCTGGACGTCCCGCTGGAAGGCGAACGTGTAGAAGCGCGTCCAACGGCGTTGCTGGGCCGTCTCCGCCAGCGGCCCGGCCCGTTCCGTACGTCGGCGCCCACCTCCAGGGCGTACGCGTCGTACTCGCTCCGCACCAGACTGTCCTGAATGATGGTCGCGCGCGGCCACTTCAGGTACTTCAGCTTGCTGGCGATGGCGGGACCCACCCCGTCGACGGCTATCAGCACGTCCCAGAAGTGACACAGGGACTCGTACGCGTCACTATCCGGCCGCAGCTCGCTGATGTCGATGTGGCGATCTGGCGTGCCCTTCCAAGGCAGCCTCGCCGCAAGGACCCCGCGAGCGACGCTGTCCCGCAACGCTCGCCTCTCGATGACTCGCGTCGCGGTGATGTCCGCATTCGAGAACCCACGCCACCGCACGGCCGGATGCAGTGCCCGGTGATCGTATGTTCGCAGCGTGCCCAACGGATACCCCGCAAGGGCCGTGCAGGCCGCCCTGATCGAGGTCCGCCGCCTGCCGGCGACGCGCACGTCCTTCGCCATGTGCCCACCCTCCTCCTCGAGCCCACTGATGACCCTATGAGGCCACCGAGTAACCGCGCGCGAACGTCGGACCCCGCACCTGCGGGGATCGGCCACACCCGACGCTGCACACTCCCCACACGCTCCCGCGGCATCCCTTGGGAAGTCTTCGTCAGCCTCGATCAACTGATGCACGAGCCCTCGTGGTCGCAACGACGGGCCGAGGGGCGTCCCGACCGTTCGCAAGGGTTGGCCGAGGACAGTCTGCTCGGTGTGGGCGCCCCGGGAGCCGACACCGCCGGTGCCGAATCGTCGCGTTCCGCGGTCACGGACGTCAGGGCCCGTTCGTGCTAAGCAGTGCGTCGATGGCATCGGTCACGACGTGACCTTCGCTGTCCTCCGCAAGCAACTCTGGCAGGAAGGCACGCGGCCACTTGCGGTAGT
>CAZKJJ010000355.1:0-3059 GCA_964553055.1 uncultured Acidimicrobiia bacterium | reverse complement strand
GAGGTCTCCGGGAAGGACGGCCCGCTCTCCCTGGGGGGCCCCAAGCAGCGGATCGGGCTTGTACCGCTCCGCCGCCTCGTACCGGGCCCGCCTCGCCTCGGTCGCATCCACATGCGCGACTCTAGCCGAGCCCTCCGACATCTCAAGACGACCCGGGTCCTCGAAGCATGGAGCAATGTTCCTCGGGGTCGCGGCTGCAGGGGCGAACTGCCACACTCCCGTCGAGCGACCCGAGTCTCAGGGAGGATCTGTTGGACGGCAGGCAGGCCGAAGTACTCCGGGTCCTTCGTGCCACAGGATCAGCGCTCGACGATGACGAGATCGCGGCCCGCCTCGGGATGAACCGGCATTACGTGAACCAGATCTGTCGTCGACTCGCCGCACAGAACGTGATCCGCCGAACGCGGGGGGCGGGAGGCAAGCTCATCAACCACGCTGTCGAGCCGGGCGTCTCCCGAGAACCGGAGGCCGAGCCCCTCGCGGTCCAGCCACCCACGCGAATCCGGAGACAGGAAAGAGCCCGTGGGAACGTCGAGGCCCTGGTGGCAGACTTCGCTACGCACGTCCGATGGTTCGAGTCACGTAACCAGTTCGGCGGCCCCAGCCGCTACTTCCACGACCACGCGATCGAACGGCGAAGACAGCACGATAGCGTCGACACCTTGCTGCAGGACGAGCGCTTCCTCGAATACGTCTACGCGGTGCTGCCGGCCTGGGGGATGCACCGGATGGGCGAACAGGCGGCGAAGGTGGGCGAGTTCGAGGACATGGTTGGCTCACTTCGAGCGGCGCTGCCGATACTGAGACGGCTATGGCCCGTCGAGATCACGCGTCTGCAAACCGATCGCGTCTCAACGACCGCTCACGACGTTTGGGCCGTCATCGGATCGCTTCGAGTCAGCACCTCCGAGACGCGGATCGTGGCTGGGTCCAAGGCGCTCCATCACGTCCTGCCCGATCTTGTCCCGCCCATCGACCGTCAGTACACGTTCCGCTTCTTCACTGGGCAGAAGGCAGTCACGGGCGGCGAAGAACGCGCCTTCGGGGAGTGGTTCCCGTACTTCGTGGAGATTGCCAGCCGCAGTCGAGCCCCTATCGAAGAGGCTCTCGCCAGACGGGGCTTCATGGCCACTAGCGTGACGAAGGTCATCGACAACGCCATCATCGGTTTCATGCAGTCTCCTTCGTCGAGCTCCTGATCTCCTGCAAGGAGGATCGGACGCTCAGGGCCGTGCTGGTCGGGATGCTCAGAGACATCGCCAGGAGTCGGTGAGGATGGGGAACCTAACGGACTCGCAGATCGTGTTCGAGTGCCGGCGAGAATCGGGCAAGGGACCGGTGGGGCATCACGTCGGGCGACGTAACCCAGACCGAAACCGTGCGGAGATGGACTGGCGGCAGGAACTCGTTGAGACCAGCAAGCGGGCGCAGGGGTCACCCCCAGAACCCGAGGAACAACCTACGCTCCAATACACGGTCGAACTGGCCTTCTTCGTCAGCGATGCAAGCGTCGACTTGGACAACCTGACCAAGCCAGTGCTGGATACCCTGTTCAGTCCAGGTCCGCCCCTCGATAACCAGAAGCCTTGGGAGGAAGTCATCGGACAGGTGTTCCCCGCCGCGCACGACTCGCAGGTATTCGAGCTCATCCAGCGGAAGACAGTCGTCCCCGAGACTGAGAGACAGGGCGTCAGGATCACGGTGTCCTGGAGCCGGCTGTAGACAAGCTCAACGCCCCCGTCGTCCTCGGCAGGATGCTTCTAGAAGGCTCAACCCGGGGCGAGAGTCTCTAACCGGCACGAGATCGCTGACGCGGCCTGTCTGAAGACGCGTCCTCCATCCATCCCTCTCGAGCCGCCTGCCTTCGGACATCTCCCAACTTGTTGTAGCCCTTCGCGAGGTTCAGTCGGTTGGCGTGGAAGTCGAAGCGGTAGATGTGGCGCAGAAGACCTTCAAGCTCCGCAATCTCGTCCTGCCGGATGTTATCCCAGACCTCGAAGACGGAGAAGTGTGTCCATTCGCTCCCCTTACGGCGGATGTGCGCCCGAAGACGCCTCCGGACGCTCACGTCTGCGAGTCCGATATAGACCACGTCGAAACGACGCCCAGTCTGACTGCTGCCACGTGGGGACCGGCGCTGCCGATACAGGACGTAGATGCCGCGCGTTGCGGGAGGCACGGTCGGGTATTCCTCCTGCGGGGCGAACTCGAAGCATCGACGAATCAGCCGCAATGGTGCGACCGGCATCGCTTCCTCCTTTGCAGTGATTGAGACCTTTGCGACGTCGAGGAAGTACACGTCTGGAGTCCGGATGGATGTCCGCCAGGAGCATCCCTCTCGGTAGCTACCTCCTGCGGTAGGCACCTCACCGGAATCCATCAGCTCTAGGCACGAGGCCTCGCGTAGTCCAGCATGGGTCCCCACTCCTGAGTTTGGTCGTGGTCCACACTGGCGACGCGCATGAACTCTCGGAATGCGACGCGCGCCCTCGACGTATCGACCTTCTCCAGCGTGGTCGCAAGTCCCCACCGTGCGACAGGGTCGGCAGGGTCCAGCTCCACTGCACGATGGAGCCACCCGAGCGCCTCATCCGTGCGGTCGACAGAGCTCAGCGCGACCCCGAGGTTGCACGCAGCGTGCTGGAAGTCCGGTGAAAGCTCAAGCGCCTTCTCGAAGTAGGGAATCGCCACCGCGCTCGAATCCACCTTCGTCCTGAGCACACCAGCCGCGTACCACAGGTTGGGATTGCCCGGTCTGACTTGGAGTGCGCGCTCGTACAAGTGTGAGGCCTCGACCAACTCCCCGGTCTCTTCCAGCTGCTTTGCGCGCCGGTACAAGTCCTCGGCCTCGTGGAGGTCCGCGAACGGCCGACCCATGTACCAGGTCTTCCCGGTATCCGGATCGAGAGATTGGTCGAGGGGGCCCGCCTTCTCGATCAAGATGCCCGGCATCTCTTCGGTAGGAACAAAGGAGATCGACTGGCGCTCTGTCCGGGACCAGCCGGCTGGCACCGCAAGCTCGCCCACGGGCGTCCCGACCAGCCAACAGCATGGCGTCC
>CAZKJJ010000354.1:0-3074 GCA_964553055.1 uncultured Acidimicrobiia bacterium | reverse complement strand
ATAGGCAATGTTCTGCGCAATGGTGTTGGAGAAGAGCACAGGGTCCTGGAGCATGATCGTGAACTGGGCCCGCAGGTCGCGCAACTTGTAGTCGCGCAGGTCGACATCATCGAGCAGAATGCTGCCCTCTCGCGGGTCGTAGAACCGGGAGAGCAGGCTGACGAGGGTCGTCTTCCCCGCACCGGTCTTTCCCATCAAGCCCACAACCGATCCCGCCGGGATCGTCAGGGAGATGCATTTGATCGCATCGTGCTCGCCGTCGTAGCTGAACGAAACGTTCTTCAGCTCGAGCCGCCCATCGGCGCGGCCGACTGGTCGAGCATGGGGTCTCTCTTGAACATCGGGTATCTCGTCCAGGAGCTCAAAGGCACGTTCCGCGCTCGCCAGCTGTCGCTGCAGGCTGGCGATCCTGCTGCTGATCGTCTTGAGGGGGGCATAGAGTTTCGTGATATAACTCAGCACGACGAGGAGCAGGCCAAGGGTCAGCTCGCCTCTTTGGACCCCGGTGATTCCGACGTAGAGAACCGCGGCGGTCCCGGCGGCGATGGTTATGTCGACGAGAAGGCTGAAGATCCCCTCTCCCTTGGTCAGCTGAATCCGCGCATCGACACCCTCGCTGGTCTTGTCGACGAAGCGCTTTTCCTCGTGGTCCTCTCTCCCGAATGCCTTGACGACCCTGAACGACGCAAGGACCTCCTGAACCACCTTGAGTGCTGAGCTTTCCAGCCGCTTCACGCGCCTGTACATGGGCCGCATGTGTGTGCGGTAATAGCGGGCGTAGGCGTAGAGGAACGGCGAGACTGCCAGAGCGACCAGGGCCAACTGCCAGTCGATGCGCCAGATGATGATGAGCATCGCTACCACCGTGAAGGTCGCGGTCACGAACGGGATCAGGCTCCCCACCGCGATGCTCTGGATGGATACCGAGTCGTACTGGATCCGGTATACCGAATCGGCGGTGCCTCTGTCATCGTGGAACGCGAAAGAGAGACGCTGAGCGTGCTGGAGCAGCTTGCCCTGAAACTGAAGCGTCAGCTTCTCACCCGTGGAGGTGCGGAGGACCGACGTGGAGAGCGACTGGATCCCCGACAACAGTGCTACCACCACCAGGAGGATGGCCGCCACGAGGAGCACGCCGCTCGAGGACTCTTCGAGTGCGGCTGGGACGAATGGGCTCAGGAACGTGGGAAGCGGCTCGGACCCCAGCCCGCTGTCGACCGCGATAGCGAGCGGCACGGGACCGAGCAGTGTGAGGGGGGTGGAAAGCATGCTCAGAAAGAAGAGGAGGGCGATACGGTGACCGTATGGTCGCGACTCGCGTAAGACACGGACCAGCAGGGTGGCATCACCAGAGCTTCCCGACGCCTCGCCGCGGCCCGGTGGGGCAGTCACGGTAGGCCCAACCGCGAGCGATTCACGGGCGGCCTCGACGCGCATCGAGAACCTCATCGACTGCCGCACCCCGGGTCGTATCCCGAATAGCCGCGACCACTCTGGGACGCACCCAGAGGAATGCCGATACAGTCCACAACGCGCTTGCGGCCAGTACACCGACGCCGTACCAGGGATTGAGCAGCGTCAAACCAGTGCTCGTGACCAGCAGGAGTGGGAGCAGACGGCCGGCTGAATATCGGACTCGCCACCTCGGCTCCCATTGCCAAATAACGGCGAGGTTGAGCCGCATCGCTGCGAACGGTCCGACGTTGAGTTGCAGATCCCAGAACTGCGAAGGGCCACCCTCCCGCACCGGAACGCCGGACGATCTCAGTCGCTGCGCAAGCCGCTCCAGCCATTCGGCGCGATTGCCCAGCCAGGGCTGTGGCGAGTCGACTCGAGGGAGTGGCCGACCTCGCACCCGTCCGGACAGACGAACGAGAGGGTGAATGACGTGAAGAGCACCGACGAGGGCGCGGCCCAGGACGGGCGATCTCCCAGCCGGCGCAGCTGGCAACGCGATGGCGATCGCTAATCCGTATCCGGCGATCGCGAGCCCCGAGGCGGCCGTCAGGAGGAGCCACCAAGGTGATCGCAGCGCCATAACGGCACCGATGACGGCGAACAACAACGTGAACGGTAGGAGAGAACCGGCCCAGGTCGCCGCCACGACGGACCTGCGCTCGGTGACCGGTTGATAGGGGGCCTGGCCTTGCCAACCGTGGTAAACCACTGGTCGGAACAATGAGGGGAGAATCCGGCTGCCTCCGTAAATGAATCCCTTCCACGACGCTTGACCCAGCCGGTTGAACCGGCCGCGATGGGGTCCGGACAGCATTCGTTCGGCCCTTCCGTAGCCCCGTTGCTGTTTCAGGTACCCCGAGACGGTCGATCGACGATGATGGCGGACCTGAGCTGCAGGCGAGAACGCGATCTCTGCGCCCTGATCGAGGAGGTTCCAGCACACGTCAACGTCGTCCCCCGCCGCGGTGTATGCGACGTTGAACCCCCCGACTTCGAGCACGGCGTCACGACGGAAGGCCATGTTGCAGCCTGGAACGTGCTCAGCGCGATCGTCCCCGATCAACACTTCTGCCGGCGCGCCCGGCGACAGGGCAACGGCTCGTTCGACGAAGCTGGCATGAATCGACGGCAGATTGGGTCCTCCCGTGGCCGCAACATTCTGCTCCATCGACAGTACGAGATGGAACGGCCACTCAGGATGGCAGGCTGCATCGGCATCCAGACACGCGACGAAGTCTCCACCTGCGGCCTCGAGGCCCGCGTTTCGGGCTCGGTCCAGACCACCATGAGGGAGCTGGAGCAACTTGAACGGGTAGCGGCCGGCGATGGCGGCGGTTCGATCGGTCGACCCGTCGTCGCACACGATGACTTCCAGGTTGGGGTAGGAGGATGCCTCCAGCGAATCGAGGCACTCGCCGAGGGTTCGCTCCTCGTTGTAGGCGCAAACGACGACGGAGAGCAGCGGCCACACAGCGCGAAGATCGATGGTGTCACGGTCACCCCATTCCTGGACACGGGCGAGGGCGATCTTGGGTTTCCGATCGGCATCGGTGATCCCGAAACCCCACCCGACAACCGGCTGATCGTTGACTGCCCACTCATCCGTCCACGAGTAC
>CAZKJJ010000353.1:0-3074 GCA_964553055.1 uncultured Acidimicrobiia bacterium | reverse complement strand
CGCCCCCGCAGACCAGGCATCCAGGAAGCCGAACGAGAGGACCAGCTCGGTCTGACGCCAATGCGGACGGGCGTTGGTATCGCCAAGGATGATCGTGCGAGGTCTCCCACTCCACGCGTCCCTGACCACCGCGAGCTGCGCTTCGTGAACCGGGATCAGCTCCGCTTCCGCCTCGTCGTCTGGGAGATCGTCACTCGAGTTGTTCTGAAGATGGGTGTTGATGACTGTCAGGGCTCCTTGCCTGCCCAGATCGAGGACCGTCTCGAGATACGAGCGCTCGAGGAGGGTTCCCAGCGTGGGGAGCAGGTCGGAGGAGACCTCGGCGATCGGGAACGCCGTGTAGGTGGCGTTCCCGCCGTCCTCGGCCCAGGCCCAAGCGAACTCTTGGAGGGGTAGCCTGGCCTGCATCCACGCCACCAGATCGGTGCTGCCTGTGATGAGCCAGCCCCTCGAGATCTCCTGCATGCCCGCGATCGTGGCGCCGGAAGCCGCCACCTCGTCTGCCAACCCCTCAGGGTTCACCCTGCCCTCGACGTCGATTCCCTGAGCGATGTTGTAGGTCATCACCCGTACGGGGTACCCCGAGGCCTCCGGTGGGGAGCGATCGACCGAAGCCACCTGGAAACCGACAGCCAGCAGGGACGCGATCCCTGTCGCGACTGCGGGCTGGAGGCTGAGATGGAGGCCCTCCGGCCTTCCGACCAAGCCCGCAGCCAGGAGTGTGATCAGGCCGGCCATCAGGACGATCGCAGCCGCCTCGATCGGCAGATCGAGCTGGAGTGGCAGGTAGTACCCAAGGGCAAGGAGCACGAAGATGACGCTTCCCGCGCCGAGCCCGAAGGAAGCCGAGATCGGCGTGCCACCCACAGAGCCCGCCGTTCCCGCCAGCCACGCGCCACCCATGACGAGAGCAAGTAGGGCGATCAGGGCATACAACGGCCCTGAGGTGCCGGAGAGGAGGGCCGCGCCTGCCAGGACGAAGCCTGACGCCACCACAGGGGCCCTCCCGCCTGGCAGCCTGGCCGCTGCCAGCAGAGCCAGACCGTTTCCCAGGCCAATCCACAGGAGGGTCGCCCAGGCGGGCCAGCCGGTGGCGGTGGCCAGCCAGCCCTGGTTCTGGAGGATCAGCATCTCCAAGAACAGCCACGCTCCCATGCCCACGACAGGAAGCGCCCTCGGTGACCGTGGTGTGATGTCGATCTGGTCGTAGAACAGGTACCCGAGACCCAGGGTTGCGAACGTGATCACGATGAGGGGCCAGCTGGCATTGATCCAGCTCAGGTCGAGCGTCGTGGCCGCGCCCTTGACAGCCGTGTCCAGGGCCATACCCAGTAGGAAGCCGAGTGCGAAGAGACGCGTGCCCACCAACACTCCCGTCAACCACCAGAAGAAGAGCACGCCCACGAGCGAGGCTGCCGTGTCGAAGGCCGAGTTCACGGAGATCTGCTCTGCCAGCCGGGCTGCGATGAGCCCACCCCCTGCCAGCAGAGCAGTGTTGGCCTGGCCTACGAGCCTCATCGCCAGAGGGCAGGCGAGAGCCAGCACAAACGGCCCTACGGCCCACGGGATGACCCCGTAGATGCCGAGGCCGGCTACGTCTCTCAGGTAGAAGGCCACGAGTGGGAAGAAGACCCGAAGCAGCTCCAGCCCGACAACGGTGTAGATCGCCACGAGCGCGATCTGCCTGCGTTCGGGCCGGTCGAGCGGGGCCATGCGGCTCATGCTGCCACCAGGAGTGGCGCCTCGTCCGTCAGCGGGTCATGGGAGGTCGCTCGAAGCGGCTGAACACCCATACCAGCCCCGCTAGCACGATGGAAGGCAGGGCGATCCACAGGATCCGCTCGCCCCACCATCGCCCTGTCACGACGACGTCCTGACCGAATCCCAGGGGATAGAACACCAGTATGACGATGACCAGAGCCGTGAGGTGCCACAGGAACAACGTCATGATGATCCCATTGATGTAGACGACCCCCGCCCACAGGCGGGCACGCTCCAGCCACCGGCTGACCCTCGTTCTGAGGAGCATCGCGGCGCCGATCTGCCAGCAGGCGAGAGCGAGGATCGCCAGGGAGGGAGGATTCATGTTCGAAACGGGCTCGATGTCGACACCGACCATGCTGCGGGGATACCAGAGCTGACCCGTCCAGGTGACGAGGTTGGTCAAGGCGACGAGTACGGCCAGCCCGGCCGCGACCATCGCCCACCACGACTTCCTGCCCCGGAGGAGGATCGTGCCGTCTGCGTAGAAGTAGCCCATCTGGTGCACTGCCAGCCACACCGTCGCCACGTTGAGCCAGCCGATGGCCTCGAGGTCGAAGCCAAAACGCAGGACGTCCACGGCCACGACCGCAGCCACCGACAGGGGGATGACGTACCACGACCAACGGCGATGCCAACGCAGACTGAGCGGCGTGGCGGCAACGAGGAATCCGTAGACCCCAAGGAACCACAGGGGACCGAAAGGCAGGAACGTGCCCCTGGTCAGGCCATCCGCTCCCAGGTCGAGGTAGTGCAATCCCAGCTCGATGACGATCCACACGCCAACGAACACGCCAGTCGGGCGCGCGAGCCTGGTCAGACGGCGCTGGAGAAAGTCTCGGTAGTCTCCTCCGCTGCGCTGAATCGAGTCCCACGTCTTGGCGTTCGAGAAGCCACCGACGAAGAAGAAGAGCGGCATGACCTGGAAGACCCAGGTGGCGAGCCACAACCCCGACTGATGGCCGACGGCGTTGTCGACGTAGATCCTTCCTCCCTCCCAGTGGATGAGGGCGATGAACCAGTGGCCGACGACCACCACGCAGATGGAGAAAGCCCGTAGGAAGTCGACGTAGCGGTCCCTGCTGGCAGGGGTGGCTCTGGATATGGCCTCTGCCGATAGCTCCATCGATCGTTAGATCGACTCCCCGCTGCTTCCGTTATCGGCTCGGCCGCGCTCCTACCAGGACCTGCTGAGCGCGCCCGCCAGCAAGAACGACACCAGGATGCCGAGTGGGAAGGTGCCCCAGTAGGAGAGCCCCAGGCCGATATTGCCCAGGAACAGCATCAGGAGCCAGGTCGCAGGCCACGTGAAT
>CAZKJJ010000352.1:0-3091 GCA_964553055.1 uncultured Acidimicrobiia bacterium | reverse complement strand
ATCGTGACGTCTTCCGTGATCTCGATCTCACCGACCTGGACCGCCAGATTCCGCCGGGCCATCGCCTCCGCAGCAGAACGAGCCAGCATCCGGTTTCGTCCTTCATCGTTATACCGACGGACGACCTCTGCTGTCCCATCTGCATAAAGGGTGTCCGCCTGCCAGGACTGCTCAAGGGACTCGATCAGGACACCGTCCACGGTGGTCGACTCTCTGATGTTCTCGGCGCCCTGAGGTCCGATTTCCACGATGCGTTCGGTCCGCGTGACAGACGTGCCCGAGGCGCAACCAGCGGCCACAATGGTCATTACCAACAGCAGACTTCTCATTCGTTCTCCTCTTTGATCAGGAATTCAACGAGGACGACGTATTCGCCCCCCGCCGCCGGGTGCTGCTCGACCATGCGCTCCGAAAGGATCCGTCCACGGACCTCCGTGGACAGGATGTCCTGGGCGACGCCGAAGTCCTGCACGATGGTCGTAGCGGTCACGTCGACGCCGGACGCTCGGGCGAGGGCGCGGACCCGGGCGATACGCACGGCCTCCTCCTCACTCCCCGTCGCGGAAACCCCGACCGCACGCACGACGCGAACGCCCATGCCGGCGAGACGGCCGAAATCCGAAAGCGCCGATTCCGCTCCCTCCCGGAGGCCCTCGAGCAGCCTCCTCTCCGCATCATCCTCGTCGACCCGATCACCCGTGTATTCATCGAACGTGACCTGACGAGCGAAGGAAAGCTCAGCATTCTCGATCGAGACGATGGCCCTCAGCCCCCAACCACCGCTGAACGTCTGATACAATCCGAAGTATCCGACCGTCGCCCGAAGCGGCGGTGCGGTGATGTCCCCTTCCTCAACCAGCTCATCCGAGAGGCTGCCGGCCAGTCCCTCGAGTCCGACCTGGTGCTCCTGGTACCGTCGGTCATCCTCGATCAACAGTGTTGCCGCCACGCGTGGAGGAGAGACGCTCTCCTGATCCCTCAGGTCGTCGACGATGGCGTCGACCGCCCGAGCGGACTGCGCCGTCAACGGAGCAGCAGTCAAGCCGACGGCGACGACACAGACCGCCACGAGCGGAAGGCGCACGGGGATTCCGGTCGTCAGCGTCGAATCACCGTTCCGGTGACCGCGAGCGAGCCGCCCCTCGCAAAGAGTCCGAAGAGTCCGGAATCGGACGGGTCCCAGACGATCCGCATGTTGATCAAACCGTCGCCTCCCATACGCCGAATCTCCTGAGCCACCTCGGTGCGCACGACCTGGTCGGGATCGATCGCGAGCAGATCCACCATCCCGAGGAGCGGCAGCGGTATGCGATACCCTTCCTTGATCAGCAGGAATTCGCCCACCGGTGTGTACGGCTTCGTGATTTCTCCGTCACCGCTGGTGATGAAGACCTCTTCCGGCGAGGGGAAGGTGACAGCGGACTTGTAGGTGCAGCCACCCGCGAGTGTGACCGCAAGCAGTGCGACCACGAGACGTCGGAAGATTCCCACATGAGCCTCCAAGAAGGGGGTGAAAGAAATACATTCCGCGGCAGAGTACGGATAAGGTGTTAAACATTCGTCAAGCCATTGCTGGCCAGAGCTTTAGACCTTTCCTGGTCGACAACATGGGAGGCGATACCCCCCGTCCCACGATCCCAATGCGAACTCCGACCCGATCGTGTCGTGCTTCAGGAAACCCGAGTACGGATTCGTTTGCGGCGAAGTAGTACCGGGAGGAGCTGTAGGAGAAGTCCCCTTGACGCGTCACCCAGTAGGTCGTCGGCAGGATGTCGACCGGGTCCTCCCCCGCCTGGAAGCGCGCCCTCACGTCGTTCCCAGTCCGCCGCTCGGTAGGCGTTCTCGAACGGACCCCGGCAGAGTGGGGCCGACCTCTGCGTATTTCGCATCCACCCACGGGAAAGGGATCGTTGAACCGTCCCGGGTTTGTCGGAAGCCCCAACCCATGAGAGAAAGGGGCCATTATCAAGACAAAGAAGTACTCCCCGGAGATGAGAAAAGAGGGCAGTCCGGTTGGTCTTCGTGCACGAGGCGGAGCACGACTCGCAATGGGCGACGATCCGATCCATCGCCGAGAAAATCGGCTGCACGGCCGGACGCTTCGGAAGTGGGTGCGGCGGGCCGAGCCGGATAATGGTCGACGGCCCGACCGGCTGGCCGAGGCCGGCATCGAGGCCTCCGTGGGGAGTAGGGGCGCCAGCTACGACAACGCCCTGGGTGAAACCGGGCAGTACACTTGAAGCCAAGGGGGCGCCCAATCTTGCAGCGCCCCGATCGGCACCCCCAACGCGATCCTCTGCTTGACGATCTCAGCCGCCTCCTCCTCCGTCCCCGCGCGGCGCACCATCTCTTCCATAGCTATCTCTTTGAACCGACCGGCTTGTGGACTCACGACGCACCAGATCAGAGTGTCCCAGTCCTCGTCACTGAAACTCATCGTGCATTTCCTTTAGCGGGGTCCCGCCGTCGGGCTGTCGTCCTCGGGGCTTCGTTCTGACTGCGCATGACGGCACCACGTCACTCCCGCTGCACATAACGGTCGCAGAGCTCGATGAGCTGCTGGACCGCGGCGTCGCCAGCATCTGCACGGGCTGAAAGGTCGTCACGAACGGCCTCGATCTGAGACGACGTGGGAATTAGCTCAGTGGGTGACTCGTACATCCACACGTCCAGGATCTCTGCCAATTCTGCTGGCGCCCGCGAACGGACCTCGTCTTTGGTGGGAACGTGCATGCCCATCCTCGTCAAGGGCGCGTCACCGTGGCTCTCGCGTGCGGCCCTTATCTGGGCGTCGGATACGCCGTACCGCTGGTCGCGGGCGACCTCGCGCCTGGAGACTGAAGTGGTCGCCCGTGCTGGCTTCTCCGACCGGGCGTGCGCCCCCGCACTGTACGCGGGGTACTAACGTGAGGTCGACGCGGCGGGGTCCCGGCGGGGACCGGCCCAAGCAACCCAACGAACTCCACGAGGACTCACCTCCCATGCCCCAGGAGGTCGGAGGGGGGATAGGACGGCGCCGAAACTAAATCGATTTAGTTTCTTGCCACGACGCAGCCGATTTGAACCAGTTCAAATTGGCTGGCGTCGACGC
>CAZKJJ010000351.1:2315-3095 GCA_964553055.1 uncultured Acidimicrobiia bacterium | reverse complement strand
AGGCAATCTCCCTCGCCTACTTCGGTGGCCTCAGCTATGTCGAGGTGGCCAACAGACTCGAGGCGCCCGAAGGCACAGTCAAGAGCCGAATTCGAAGCGGCATGCGGAAGTTGAGCACGAGTCTGGCGAGGGTGGCGTCGTGAATGGTCGGGATCGGCTCGCCGGATTGGTGGAGCTGTATGCCCTGGACGCGCTGGAAAGTCATGAGCTCGTCGATTTCGAGACTCATCTCGAGATCTGCGATCTGTGCCAAGTGAGGCTGTCCGAGGCCCGGACTGTGACTGCTGCCTTCGTTGCCGATACGGATCCTCCGAACCCGGTTTGGGATCGGATCGTTGCAGAGATCGAGCGAGCAGAGAACCCGGAGGGGTCTTGATTGCGCAGCGCAAGCCGAGTGGGGCGGAGTCGCTGAGAGGCGCTGCACATAGCGCCGCGAAGGAGCCGGACCTCGCCCTGACCTGGGAGGTTGCCGGTGGTGTCGAAATCAGCGAAGACGACGTTGTCGCGGTCATATCCCACCCCGTGATGCGTTCGCGGACCCCAAACGGACCATCCGAGAGTGTCGAGGGGCTATTCGAGCCGAAGGCTTCAATCGATGGCTGGGTGCCCGGCGAGCCGGCGCCGGCCGAGGGCAATTGATGCCCGCCGAAGTCGTCTGGTTTCGGCGTGACGCCAGGCTCTCCGATAACCCTGCATGGGCCGCAGGGTGCGCTGCTGGTGAGTTGGTTCCTCTGTTTGTAATCGATCCCATGCTCTTTGACCGGGTGAGTGATCGACGGC
>CAZKJJ010000351.1:1427-2305 GCA_964553055.1 uncultured Acidimicrobiia bacterium | reverse complement strand
CATCCAGGGTCCATATCAATCGGGAGACTTCACCCTTTGGGATCGCTAGGGACCGCTCTGTCGCGGCCGAGGTGGAGTTGGTAGTTCACGGTGGGACATACGTCCACCCCCCCGGATCGGTCTTGACCGAGTCCGGATCGACATACCGCGTCTTCACGCCCTTCCATCGGAAGTGGTCCTCTCGTCCCATCCCGGCTCGAGTCGAAGCACCCGAGGCGACGATCAGTGCCGACCCCGGGGCCGGCTTACCCGAACGATGTTCTGCCGAAGTGGGTGAGCAATGGGCCCGGAAGAGACTCGACGACTTTTTGCAACGAATCGTGAGTTATCGCGCCGAACGCGACCGACCCGACATCGACGGGACGAGTCGGCTTTCCATCGACCTGAAGTACGGGTGGCTCAGTCCTCGTGAGCTTGTTCGAAGTGTGGGGACCGACACCGCCGACCGAGCGGCCTTCGTGAGACAGTTGGCCTGGCGGGATTTCTACGCGCATTTGATGGCCGCCGAGCCGGAGACAGTGGAGCTGAGCATGCGACCCGAATATCGCAAGCTGGACTGGGCGAATGATCTGGAGGACTTCGCCGCATGGCGAAACGGAAGGACCGGCTATCCATTCGTGGATGCGGGTATGCGCCAGTTGCGGGCTGAAGGCTGGATCCACAACCGGGTGCGGCTGGTCGTCGCCAGTTTCTTGGTGAAGGACCTGTTGATCGATTGGCGCCTCGGCGAACGATGGTTCCGTCGGCACCTCCTCGATGCCGACGCGGCCTCCAACACCCTCTCGTGGCGCTGGGTGGCCGGGCTGCAGACGCCCGGCAAGACCTACCTGCCCCGTCGCTCGAACCTGGAGAAATACCTGCATTCCGATCTTCTAGAC
>CAZKJJ010000351.1:380-1417 GCA_964553055.1 uncultured Acidimicrobiia bacterium | reverse complement strand
CCTCGATGCCGACACTGCCCAGAACGTCGGCAACTGGCAGTGGGTGGCGGGTACAGGTGCCGATGCCGCGCCCTACTTCAGGGTCTTCAACCCGGTGACGCAGTCGCTCAAGTTCGACCCGGACGGGACCTACATCCGACGCTGGGTCCCTGAGCTCGCGAATCTCTCGTCCGCATACATACATGCACCATGGGAAATGCCTCCCCTGGAACTCGCCGCCAGGGGCGTCACTCTGGGAACGACCTACCCGGCCCCAATCGTCGATCACCGGGAAGCACGGGCCAGAGCCATCCAGATGTTCGAGAAAGCCCGGGGCTCCGACCACTCCCCAACCATTCGGTGAGTGGAGTTGTGAGCCCATGAAGCGTTGACTTCTACTCACGGATGGTTTCGAACCGTTGGCTCGCGAGCCGTTTGCGTATAGGTGGAGGGCCCTGTCTACATTGCCCCGCCAACAGCCGAAAGGAGAGGTAAATGAAAGGTGGGGGAGTCCGGTCGGGTCTTCTCCTGTGTGCGTTGGGCCTGGTGATCGCCGCCTGTGGTGGAACCAGCGAGGAGACCGCACAGTTCTGTGAGGACTACGTCGCCGTTGACGGCCTGCTGAACGTCGGGCCGGATGAGAGCGACCCGATGCCCTGGGTCGAAGAGACCGTGGCCGGGTTGGAGGAACTCAAGGAGACCGCGCCCGAGCAGGTGAGCGGCGCCATCATCAGAGTGGCCGACTCGTTGCTGGCACCGATCAACGCTCTCGATGAGGAGGCGTACTTCGCCGTCGAGAGCTCACAGGAGTTCATGGAAGACAGTGCAACCATCTCGACATACCTGGACGCCGAGTGCGGCTGGCCTAGTTTCGACGTCACCACGGTCGACTACGCCTTTGAGACCGATCTCAACGGGATCGAGCCAGGGACTACTGCGTTCAAGTTCAAGAACGATGGAAGCGAGATCCACGAGATGGCCCTGATTCGGATCAACGACGACACCACCGAATCCGTCGATGAGCTGCTCGCCATGCCCGAGGAGGAGGCCATGGCCAA
>CAZKJJ010000351.1:0-370 GCA_964553055.1 uncultured Acidimicrobiia bacterium | reverse complement strand
GGTTTCGCATTTGGCCCACCCGGAAGCGAAGACAGCCTGTATGTCGACCTGGACGCCGGACGCTATGTGATGCTCTGTTTCCTTCCTGTGGGGTCCACCGACATGGATGCCCTCGAGGCCGGCGAGATCGACGGACCGCCACACTTCACACAGGGCATGGTCCACGAGTTCATGGTGGAGGGTTAGCACCGGATCCTGTCACCCGTTCTGTGAGTAGAAATCGCGATATAGCTCACAATTCCACTCACAGAACGGGTTGGGACGGGGGCGGGACGGACTGACCGGGCCGCGACCGGCCCCCGGCGGCTCAAGAAGTTCGGGGGGATTGTCGACAACTAACTGGCAATGGCCACATCCAATCCAGCGCTGA
>CAZKJJ010000350.1:0-3095 GCA_964553055.1 uncultured Acidimicrobiia bacterium | reverse complement strand
CCAGCAGCTCGTCGGGTGTCACGGATTGGCGATACGTCACCGATACCACGTTCCAGATCTCACCGGCAAACCCGAACAGCCCGTACCCGGCAACCGCCAGCCAGATGCCGCTGGCAGCGCCCATGACCGCCACACCGGCCGACAGCGTGACGACGGAGCCCAAGACGCTGGAGCGTCGGCCGAGGCGCGTGATCAGATGTGGGGCGAGCTGGGCACCGAGGATGCCTCCGACAGCTGCGGAAGCTAGAAACAGCCCGAATCCGACGTCACCTAGCCCGAGGTTGTCCTGGGCATGCAGGACGAGGATCGATACGGCGGCGGTGAAGCCGAGGTTGATAGTTCCCGCTCCGATGGCGAACGCCCGGATCAGGGGTTCCTTCCACACGAACCCGAATCCCACCCTGATGTCTTTGAGGACCGACGTTCGGGTGGTGCGCTTGGGCCGGTAGGGACCCCCGACCATGGCCAGGATGATGACGCTGATCGCGAACGTCGCAGCGTTCACTCCGAAGGGCATAGCCGCAGCCACGGCGAACAGGGCTGCTCCGAGGACGGGTCCGACGAATTCATTGGCGGCGATGGCCGCTCCGTTGATGCGGGCGTTTGCCAGCTCGAGCTGCTCTCTGCGAACGAGCGCAGGGGTCATGCTCATCGCTGACGTGTCAAAGAGCGTCTCGAGCACTCCGATCCCGAACACCGACAGATAGAGGACGCTCAGAGTCATGTTGTCCACTGCGATCACTACGGCAATGCCGGTGAACGCGATGGCCCTGCCGACATCAGTCGTGATCATCATCCTCAGCCGGTCGGCACGATCAACGATCACCCCTGCGAATGGGACAAACACGAGCCAGGGGAGCCGAACGAAGATCGTCGTAGCGGCCACGCCAACCGGCTCGCGAGTGAGCGACGCGGTCAAGAGGGGCAGCGCGGCGAGGACGATGCCGTCACCGATGCTGGAGGCCGAGGCCGCGGTCCACACCTTCCAGAACCGGGCACCCAGGCCCGAGGTTGTCGCCTCGGTGTCGCTCATCCTGGTGTTGCCATGGATCGAACTCTCATCCCGCCGGCGAGTATGCGTGCCGACCCGGCTGCTTGCTGGCGGATTTCCGACCCGGTGATGATGTCGCTTTTCCGCCAGGTGGCGTTGGCGGCGGTGGCTACCGTGAACGTGTGGATTTTGAGGTCATGTACCAGGCGATGGACAGCCGAGACCGCCGGTTCGATGGGCGATTCTTCGTGGCGGTCAAGACCACTGGCATCTATTGCCGGCCGATCTGTCCAGCTCCAACGCCGAGACGGCACAACACGTCTTTCTTCAAGTACGCGGCCGTCGCCGAGCTCGCCGGGTTTCGGCCATGCCGTCGCTGTCGCCCCGAGGTGAGTCCCGACACGGCGGAGTGGGACACCCGCGCCGACCTGGTGGGCCGTGGGCTTCGACTGATAGCCGACGGGGTTGTCGACCTCGACGGCGTGAGTGGGCTGGCTCGTCGTCTCGGTGTTTCCGAGCGTCACCTGCAGCGTGTCTTCAAAGCCCAAGTCGGGGCGACCCCCGGTGTGGTTGCCCGCTCGAGGCGAGCGCGCCTGGCTCGCCAACTTCTCACTGAGAGCGACCTGCCGGTCACTCTTGTGGCGTTTACCGCCGGATTCGCCAGTGTCCGCGCCTTCAACGAGACGATCCAACAGGTCTACAGAGTCACGCCATCCGAGCTGCGCCGTGGCGCCCCCTCACAGGACGGTTCTCTGCATCTTCAACTCCAGTACCGGCCACCCCTCGCTGCTGAACAGTTGCTCAGTTTCCTTGCGATGAATGCTGTGCCCGGTGTCGAGGAGGCCACCGGCTCGTCCTATCGAAGGACTATTCCTTTCGGGCGCTCAGATGCCGTGATCGAACTCAAGCCCACCCCCGAAGCTGTCTTGCTGACCGTCGGCACCAACGAGATCGGCTCACTGGCGCCCGTGATACAACGTTGCCGACAGCTCATGGATCTCGATGCTGACCCCCTCGCTATCGACGAGCAGCTTGGCCGCTCCGCACCGCTGAGACACCTCGTCTCCCGCCGCCCCGGTCTGAGACTCGTCGGCGCATATGACCCGTTCCAGACCGCAGTCCAGGCAATACTCTCCCAGGGAACCACTCCCCCAGCGGCGGCCTCCGTTGCGGGTCGAATCGCAGTCCGGTCCGGAACACCGATATCACGACCGGGCGACAGACTGACTCATCTCTTCCCAACGCCTCGCCAGCTGATGGGCGGCGACCTGGAAGGAGAAGGTGTCCCGTCCACGAAGGCGAAGGCCATTCGAGCACTGGCGAAGGAACTCGTGGATGGTTCGCTGGTGTTCGATGGGAGCGTGGATCCCAGCGATGTGGCATGGAAGCTCCGTGCCATTCAGGGAGTAGGAGAGCGGACCGCAACGATGATCGCACTTCGGGCCCTGCGGGATCCCGATGCCTTCCCAATAGCCACCTCGGCACTGAGGAGCCGGCATTCGGGTCTCACCCCAGATCACCTGGACGACTGGCGGCCCTGGCGAGGATATGCCGCGATGCACCTGTGGGCTGACGGCGGGCTGCTCGAGTCGACGGCGCGCTCCCGCAGAACCCGATCGCGCGTGAGACATGTGGATACGACGGGCCCAGGGTCAGCCCGATCTCACCATCGTATATGATGCAGAAAAGTCGCGAAACCCTCGGTCTTCCCCGGTGAAGGATTCTCAATGGCGCAGTTAGTTCTCGATCAAGTAGGGAAGATCTACCCCGACGGAACACGTGCGGTGGGTGACTTGAACCTCATGGTCGATGACGGAGAGTTCTTGGTCTTGGTCGGGCCATCGGGTTGCGGCAAGACCACTGCTTTGAGGATGATCGCCGGACTCGAGGAGATCACGGAGGGAACCATCACCATCGGAGACCGGGTGGTGAACGATCTCCGGCCCAAGGACCGCGACGTCGCAATGGTCTTCCAGAACTATGCGTTGTATCCCCACATGTCGGTGCGGGACAACATGGGATTCGGTCTGAAGATGCAGAGAGTCTCCAAGAAGGAGATAGCGCAGCGAGTCGGCGAAGCGGCAGAGATTCTCGAGATCACCGA
>CAZKJJ010000349.1:0-3106 GCA_964553055.1 uncultured Acidimicrobiia bacterium | reverse complement strand
CACGATCGAGAACGGCGCCACCCAGTGGATGACCGCCGGCTCGGGGATCCTCCACATCGAGACTCCGCCCGAGGAGCTCGTCGTCTCCGGCGGCTTGTTCCACGGCTTCCAGCTGTGGGTGAACCTCCCTGCCAGCGACAAGTTCCTGCCGCCCCGCTACCAGGATCTGAACAGCGGCGACGTGACCCTCCTCACCACCCCCGACGGCGGAACGCTGATCCGGCTCATCGCCGGCGAGCTCGACGGCCACCGCGGCCCGGGCTCGACACACACGCCCATGGCGATGCTCCATGCCACCCTCAGCCCCGGTGCCCGAATGCGGCTCCCGTGGAACCGGGACTTCAACGCCCTGGTCTACGTGCTCAACGGCGTGGGCTCCTTCGGCGACGAGCAAGCACCCGCCCGCATGGGCAACCTCGCCGTGTACGGGCCGGGCGACACCATCGTGGTCGGCGCCAACGAATCCCAGGAGAGCCGCAGCCCGCTCATGGACGTCCTCGTCCTCGGTGGCCGGCCCATCCGGGAGCCGGTCGCGTGGGCGGGGCCGTTCGTGATGAACACGCGCCAGGAGCTCGTCGAGGCCTTCGAGGACTACCAGGCGGGTCGGCTCGGTGAGATCCCCCACGGGGCGATAGGGAATATCTAGTTATCAGCAATCAGCTGTCAGCCGGTGGCAAACTGTGAAGTAGGCGGGCCAACGCATCGAAGATGACCCCAGGAGGTCGTCGCATGGCACGGAGCCTCCCCGCAACAGAGGACACAGAGCACCCCGAGTCGGGGTGGATCACCGTTCGCATCGATGGGACCCGGGCGATCCGGTACCTGCTGATCGCGCTGGTGACGATCGAGGTCCTCTTCGTGGTCGGTGACGTCGTCATGAATCGGTTCGACCTGATCGACGTCGGCGCGGTGCGGCGCTTCTGGAACATCGCCCGCGAAGACGGGGTCGCCTCCTGGTTCGGCACCACGCAGACCTGGATGGTCGGACTCACCGCGTTGTTGCTCTACCTGGTACAGCGGGACGACACCGCCAAGCCGAGGTGGAGACGCCTCGGATGGCTGATCGTCGGGATCGTCCTGCTCTTCCTCGCCATGGATGACGGCGCGCAGTTCCACGAGCGAGTGGGAACGACGGTCGACGTCCTCTTCGATGACGGCGACTCCGGAGCACTCGGCTTCTTCCCGAGCTATGCGTGGCAGGTGGTCTTCCTGCCGCTTCTCTCGGCCTTTGCCGTCTTCGTGCTCGTGTTCGTCTACCGCGAGCTGGAGTCCCGCACCGATCGACTGCTCGTGCTTGCGTCCCTCGCCCTGCTGGTAGCAGCCGTTGCCATCGACTTCACCGAGGGCCTGGACATCGATCACGTGCTCAACGCCCAGGGTTACCTGGTTCGGGGTCTGAGCTGGCCTGCCGACAGCGTCCGTCACTACGCCAAGTCGCTCGAGGAGTCCATCGAGATGCTGGCCATGACGCTGCTCTGGGTAGCGCTGCTACGCCACCTGGTGCGGATCGCGCCTCGCTTCGGCGTCGACCTGGTCAGTCCGAGGTGATGATCTCGCCGTCGAAGAGCTTGGCGAGGAAGGCGTCTGCCGCCGGCCGTGCCGCTTCGACACAGGCGACCGGATAGAGCCGGTTCATGCACTCCTCGTAGATGCCGACGATGATGACCATCTCGGTGCGCGCTTCGTTGACGGCACGCTTCAGCTCTTCGAGATCGGCGCTGAGCGCGGTCGTCTGCGACTCGAAGAAGGCCGCCTGACCCTCGGCGACGACGAGCCGGCCCTCCACGTCGGCCAGGTCGGTCGCCTGCTGGTGGAACGCCTGGGCCTGCTCCGGGGAGATCACGAGCGGGGATGTTGCCCCCGGGGCCGCCACCCACGCACCGAAGGTGAACCCGACGGCGAAGATGGCGGCAACGCCGGCGACCATGATGGCTGCCCATAGGCTCGGTCGGCTCCGCATGCGGAAATAGGCCGTTTCGACCGCACGTCGGAACGGATGTTCCTCACGGAAGATGGCTTTGGCGGTGCGGGCGTCGGTCTCTTCGAGACGATGCGAACCAACGCGTTCGCCGAGACGATGGGCTTCCATCCGCTTTGTTTCGGCCAATCCGGGGCGCGTCCTGAGCCCTCAGCTGCGCCAAGTTGGAGCTTCAGGCAACGAAGCCGGGGCCTCGACCCCTTGGGACCTTCTCGATATCGGCCTCGACGAAGTCGATGTTCTTCTCGACGGTGAGGTCGAGCCAGCGAGTGACGAAGGCCGCCATCTCGCCCAAGGTGGTCAGGTCGCGTGGGCAGACCCGGCGGTGGCCATCGCAGCCGTACGTGATGCCCTCCGCGTAGATCGCCTCGATCTTGGGTTCGAGGAGCGACCCCCCGTCATCGCAGAGGGTCCCGTCGCAGGGGGGCTGATATCCGGGGGCAGCGAAGAACAACTCGGTGACCCACCACCCGGAGCCATCCACGAAAGCTCCCAGAGCGACGAATCGGAATGAGGAGCCGAGTACGTTCGCCCGGTGCCCCGACGAGTTCATGAACATGGAGTGGATCGTCGGACACCCGATGTTCGGGCTCGAGTGCCAGGCGATGTTCTCTCCCCAGCTGGTCCACCCATCGGGGAGCGCGGGGTCGCGTTCGGCGCTTGTCGTGTGGCGGAATTCGTGGCGGCGCATCCACTCCGACCAGCCGCGGGCCGCAGGTACCTTGTCGGTGGCCATGATCAGCGCCGGAGCGCCCGCCTCCGCCCGGTCGGCGTTGATCAGTTCGAGCAGGCACTCCTCGAACTCCACCTGGCCCACCGAGGCGTGCGCGGGAAGGGCAGGGACAACGGTAAGGAGGAGGGCAAGGACCGCCAGGCCGAGCAGTGCACGCGACCGACGCTGGGGAAGTTGCCTGGCCATGTGGGTCCTCGGTCGGGGCTATGAAGTCAGCAGATCGGCCGCCACTGTTGACCCGTTACCGGGCCAGTCCCTCCGCTCCACGAATGGGCGAGCATAAGGGAGGGGATCGGACACTGCCAAATGAGATTCGGGACCCGCTCGACTCAGCCCAGGACGATCGCCATCCGCTCGACGATCTCCTCGAGGATGGGTGCAGGAGTGGCGAAGTT
>CAZKJJ010000348.1:0-3117 GCA_964553055.1 uncultured Acidimicrobiia bacterium | reverse complement strand
CATCCCGTCCCGGTCCGCCTTGACGGCAAGACGCTCCGTACGGCACATCACCGACCGCAGGTGCTGCTCGATCCGATGGCGGATCGCGCGCGCTTGTGAGCCGCGGTCTTCTCCGATGCGCCACAACGCCTGGCGGTAGGAACGCAGATCATCCGCAAGTTCGGCGACGTCCTGCTCGGGCAGGAGGAACTTCAGCGTGTCGACGAAGTCGGCGTAGTGGTCTTCGTCGGTCTCTTCCGTCAGCGTGTACATCTTGTAGGGGGTCGCGGACAGGAGCAGCACCTTCACGCGGTGCTCTTCCTCTCGGTAGTTGAACAGCCGGGTCGCGAGCTGCCCTTCCGCGCTGTCCTCGCGGAACACCTGCTTGAAACGCTGGAACTCGTCCAGGATGACGAGATCGGGCTCCAGCGCCTCGACACAGACCTGGGCCAGGATCTCGCGAAGCTCCCCCACCACCTCAGCCCGCAGTCGCATGGTGTCGCTATCGATGGCATCCGACGAGTTGCGGCGAACCCAGCGCAGCCGTTCGGTGAGCTCCTCCATTCGCTGGCGATGGGTCGGCTGCCCGAGCTGGGCACGCTCGGAGTCCGCGCGTTCGAGCGCCGCTCGGAAGCCCGCAGCCATCGAGTCATCAAGATCGTCCCGGGTCATCCGCCCCAGGTACCCAGCGAAGTTCTTGAACGATGCGCCACCAGCAAGTGCCTTTCGGGCCCCGGCGCCGCGCATGAGCTCCGGCCAATGCTCGGCCAGTAGGTGGTAGAGCAGCACGCGCTCGTTGACGACTCCCTGGCTGGAGCGCAGGTTGAACGACGTCCCAGGCGTGAAGGACACGAAGTTGATGCGGTTGCTCTCGAGCTCGTGAAGGATGCGTGGAAGCAGCGTGATCCGGCTCGCCAGCTGGATGTCGTTGCGTTCGAGGACGTTCAGCTTGTTGATGTTCTGGCGGGCGATGTCGCCGTTGGAGCAGATGTAGACGATGTCGATACGGCGGGTGTCGCGTTCGAGGTGATGCTCGATCGTGCGTGCGATGACGCCACGAGCCACCAGGGTCTTGCCGAGGCCGACCTCGTCGGCCACGAGGAAGCGGTCGGTCGGGTTGTCGTCCTCGTAGAACCGTGATGCCACGTGATCGACGGTGGCGAGCTGGAAGTCCTTCAGCCCGGCGTAGACGTCGCGGAAGTCACGGCGCGTCATGACGACGCCCCCTGGCGGGCCCGCCAGATGGGCTCCCAGATCTCGTCGAGCCGCTCCGGCAGGAGTTCGTCTGCATGCTCGTGGGAGCGCAGCTCCTCCATCAGGCTGGCTACGTGGTCGAGCTTCCCGGCGTCCTGACGCAAGGCGCGTAGCAGGGATTCGAACAACGGCGTGCCGGCTGGATCAATCCGGAGCTCGGCGCCACCTTCGCCGTCCCCGGCCAGCGCTGCAGCGAGTTCACCGAGTCCGTCGCCTGACAGGTCGGACAGCAGGAACAGCAGGTACTGCAGGACGTCCGATCGTGAGGTCAAGAGATCGGTCAACACGCGCTCGCGACGGCCGTCGGGGGCTCCGACAAGCGTCGCGACGACAACGAAGACGACGGTGTTCTCGGTGCTTCCGACGCGTGCGGTGAGCTCGATCGCGAAGAAGGCCGTGATGCCGGCAGTGGCGACGTTGCCGAAGCGGGCCTGGAACCCGTTGTCGACGTGGACGGTCACTGCATGACCGGCGCCAGCGCTGACCCGCCAACACCGAACCCGAGTGATCTCATCGGGGAGCACGACCTGCCCGGCCGCATCGAGCGTGAGGTTGTGCAGGTCCTCGCCGGTGCGGTCGTAGGTCGCGGTGAACTGCAACGCACCGAGTCCCTGCGCCGCCCCCTCGAGTGCGCGGTCGACCGTTTCTGCCTCCGTGGGCTCCGACGGCGCGGCGTCGACGCGGGGGTGTTCGTCAAGCAGGTCTCGGAAGCTAGGTTCGCCGTCTCCGGGCGCCAGCAGCTGGTCGATCCCCACGTCGCCCCGTGCTGCCTTCATTTCGGCAAGGAGTTCGATGTTCCCGTCGAACGCGGCGTCGGTGGCGTTGGCAGAACCGCTGAAGATGGTGGTGACATCCCCTTCCTCGAACACGTAGAGCTTCGCGTGTAGTCCCTGGAGGTCGCCGGTCTCCGCGGCCTGCTCGTCGTCCGGGCGGGTCGAAAGCGCGTCGGGTTGGACGACCAGCGGGGACAGCACATACCGGTGCTCCCATCCCGAGATCTGTGTTGCGTCGAGGGTTTCGGGACGCGAGATGAGGACGTCCCCCGCGAGCGATGGCGACCGAAGTCGGTCCAGCGCGCCGGCGGCCAAGAAGGGGGAAACCACCATGGTGCGCTCTGCCCGCGGCGGGAACGGCCATTCCCCGTTCCCCGCCACCACGTGGAAGCGGACGTCGCGGAACCCGGATGGTGAGCGGAAGGCCACCTGCGGTAGCTCCTGGGCCATCGTCCGCAGGTCTGCCTGGACGTCGGCCCGGTTGGCAGGCGTGAAGCCTCGCAACAGGTCGATAAAGGGCCCGAGACGGACCTCGTTGACCTTCCGTTCGACAAGTTCCCCGTCGAGACGGAGCAGCGTGTCCCAGGAACGGTCGAAGGTCAGGTTCCGGCTGGCGCAGAGCACGCGGTAGCGGACCGGCCCGTCGTCACCACTGGTGGGCGTGAACCGCAGGATCCACGCCTTGGGATGGAAGATCCGGTCGGGGCGGGGAGGCGTGACAGGGATCACGCGTTCTTCAAGGAAGGTCAGCGTCGGCTGGAACCTCGGGAGTCGGATCTGGCCCGCTTGGCAGAACACCGTGGTGCGATCGGCATGACGCCGCAAGCTCTCGAGCAAGGCGACGACGTTGGGCGTTCCGTCCTCATCGATCGCCCAGTCGAACAGCGCGAAGGCCAACGGCGTGATCAGCAGTGCCTGGAGATCCAGCGTGAAGGTTGTCCCGACTGCCCGATCAAGCTCTGTGCCCTCTGGCGGCCGCAGGGCGTCGAGGAACAGTTCACGGTCGTCAGGCGAGAGCACGGGTGGCCTCCCTGGCGTTGAGCACGCCCGCGATCAGGTCATCAAGCATCAGACGGACACCACCCCAGCGAAAGTCGAGACGCCCCGTCCC
>CAZKJJ010000347.1:0-3128 GCA_964553055.1 uncultured Acidimicrobiia bacterium | reverse complement strand
TATGTCGGCAGGCACCAGGAACGCGTTGTCCTCGGGAAGCACGAGGAACTCGCCGAATGCTCCTGGGCGGTCGACCCCGATGCCCTCTGCCTCACGGCAGAGATGGCGCCTTCCAGCCCTGCAGTTACGACAGTGACCGCACGTGACGTGTCCCTCGCCAGACACCCTGTCCCCTGGCAGGAAGCCGGTGACCTCACTTCCCACGTCCTCGATCACGCCTGAGAACTCGTGGCCGACGACCATGGGCACAGGCACGGTTCTCGCTGCCCAGTCGTCCCAGCGATAGATGTGGAGGTCCGTGCCACACAGTGCGGTGTGCGTGACTCGGATCAACACCTCCTCGGGACCGGGAACGGGCCGAGGGATGTCCTCGAGCCAGAGACCGGCTTCTGGCTTGGCCTTGACCAGCGCCCTCAACCCACGACTCCGAGCTCCCGCCCGACTTTGCCGAAGGCCTCCACCGCCCGATCGAGCTGCTCGGTCGTGTGGGCTGCTGACAGCTGGGTGCGGATCCTCGCCTTGCCCTCAGGCACGACGGGGAACGAGAACCCGATGACGTAGATGCCTTCGACGAGGAGGCGGTCCGCCATCTCGGTGGCGAGCTTGGCATCGCCGAGCATCACGGGGATGATCGGATGCTCGCCTGGCAACAGGCTGAAACCCAGGTCGACCAGCTCCTCCCGGAAACGGATCGCGTTGGCACGCAATCGATCTCGCAGCTCGTGACCTTCCTCCAGGAGATCGAGAACCTCGAGCGACGTAGCGGCGATGACAGGCGCCAGCGTGTTGGAGAACAGATACGGTCGAGATCGCTGCCTGAGCCACTCCACGATCTCGCGTCTGCCAGATGTGTAGCCGCCCGAGGCACCACCCAGCGCCTTCCCGAGGGTTCCCGTGATGATGTCGATCCTGCCCATGACATCGTGGTGCTCGTGGGTGCCTCGTCCAGCCGGACCTACGAGGCCGACCGCGTGCGAGTCGTCGACCATCACCATGGCGTCATGTGCCTCCGCCAGGTCGCAGATCTCAGGAAGGTTGGCGAACGTGCCGTCCATCGAGAAGACACCGTCCGTGGCTATCAGCCTGAAGCGAGCGCCGCTGCTCTCCTCGAGCGCATGGGCGAGCTCGCTCATGTTGGAGGCCGCGTACCTGAACCGTCTCGCCTTGCAGAGCCTGATCCCATCGATGATCGACGCGTGGTTGAGCTCGTCTGAGATCACCGCGTCCTCCTCCGTGAGGAGCGTCTCGAACAGTCCGGTGTTGGCGTCGAAGCACGACGAGTAGAGGATGGTGTCCTCGGTTCCGAGGAACGTCGACAGCCTGGCTTCGAGCTCCTTGTGGACGCTCTGCGTCCCACAGATGAAACGGACAGAAGACATGCCGAATCCGTAGGTGACCAGCGCCTCGCGGGCTGCTGAGACGACAGCCGGATGGTTGGCCAGACCCAGGTAGTTGTTCGCACAGAAGTTGATGACCTCGCCTCCGTCGGCCACACGGATGGCCGCCCCCTGAGGCGACGTGATGACCCGTTCCTCCTTGTACAGCCCTCGATCGTGCAGAGCATCGCTCTGGCGCTGCAAGTGCTCGAGCAAGCGTGCGCTGGCCATCTCTGCGGGAACACTAGGGCAGGGCCCGTAGCCCCGGGCGAAGCCGAAAACGTGTCACACCCGCGTGCCACGATGAACGACATGACGAATGGCATCGAGGTGTCGTGGGAAGGCGACGAGGTCACGTTCGCCCGCGAGGGTCGCGCTCTGGATCCGGCAGAGGGCATGGCCGCGCTGTTCGGCCGGTTCGAGCTGCTCGCCAAGCTGCAGGCAGTGCGCAGCCCTGGGCCCGAGGTGCTCGTCTACCGGCCGCCGACTCCTCGGGCCCGCAGGCGGCTCGACCTGTTCCCGGCACATACGTGGCTCCACGCAGAGCGGGGACTCTGGCTCACCCACGACGGGGAGCATCTGCTGCTCGCACCGACCGACCCGGTGATGGCCGGCAACATGGGCGCTTAGGAGAGGTCGGCGGGGTCGGTGTTGGAGCCGCAGACGACGACCACCGTGACCTCGCCTGGCTCGGGCTGATACATCCCCTCGAGGACCGCAGCCAGGGCAGCAGCGCCACCGGGCTCTGCGACGAGATGGAACTCGTCCCAGAGAAGCTGCCTGGCACGCATGATCTGGTGATCGTCCACCAGCATCACACCGTCGACGTATGCTCGAGCCAGCTCGAACGCGGCAGATCCGACCGTCCGCGCCCCCAGGGAGTCAGCAGCGACCCCACCCACGTCGACGTCGACGGGACGACCCTCCTGCAGCGCCCGTGAGAGCGTGGGCGCCAGCATCGGCTCCACGCCGAAGAGGCGTACGTCTTCCCCATACCAGCCGGAGATGCCCCCTATGAGGCCTGCTCCCCCGACCGCCACCAGGACAGCATCCGCATCCGGGACCTGCTGCGAGAGCTCGAGTCCGATGGTTCCCTGGCCTGCCACCACGTCCGGATGGTCGTAGGCGTGGACCTCGAGGGCCCCGGTGGCAGCAGCGCGAAGGGCGCTTGCCTCGAGCGCATCTGCATAGAAGGCGCCCCGGACCGTCACGTCTGCCCCCAACTTCGACAGCCGGTCGACCTTGACGGCAGGAGTCACCTCCGGAACGAAGATCTCACACCTGAGCCCAAGCTCTGCTGCTGCGTAGGCCACCGCGAGCCCGTGGTTGCCCCCAGACGCCGCAATGACGCCCGCCTCGGGGACCTGGGCCCTCAGGAGACGATTGAAGGCGCCTCGCGGCTTGAAGGATCCTGTGTGCTGGAGCAGCTCGAGCTTGAGGATGACGTCCTTGCCTGCGACCCTCGCCTGCATCACGGGGGTCCGCACGACACGTCCCGCGATTCGCGCGGCAGCCTCCGATATCTCGTCCCTGATCACCCGGCGGCCGACTGGAACTGCGTCTCGTAGAGTGAGGCGTAGAGGCCGCCCGCCCCTCTCAACTCGCGATGGGTTCCCTCATCGACGACCCTGCCTCGGTCCAGGACGAGGATCCGGTCGGCGGCGAGGATGGTCGAGAGCCGGTGGGCGATGACCAGCGAGGTCCTGCCTGCCATCACCCGGTCGAGGGCGCTCTGGATGAGCGCCTCTGACT
>CAZKJJ010000346.1:0-3135 GCA_964553055.1 uncultured Acidimicrobiia bacterium | reverse complement strand
GTGAGGCACAGCGAGAACAAGGGGCTCGGTGCTGCCCGCAACACGGGCATTCGAAACGCGAAAGCTCCCGTCGTGGCCATGTTGGACGCCGACGACCGCCTTCATCCAGATTATCTGCGCGTCATGACCGAGAGGTTCCGAGACTCCCCACACCCTGACCGATCCTGGGCATGGCCCAATATTGAGCTCTTTGGAGAGAAATCCGGCGAGTGGCGGTTTGCCGATCCGCCAGTCACTCCGTGCCCTGCGCATCTGGACTACCGAGGCGGCAGTTCGCTCATTCCTGTTTCACTATGGGACGCTGTCGGAGGATTCGTCGAGGAGCCGTTGCTTGCGGGACTCGAGGACCTGGACTTCTGGCTAGGCGCACTCGAGGTGGAGGCCAGTCCGATCTATGTGGACCGCGACTTATACCAGTGGAGGATTTCGTCCGACTCGATGACTTTCAGAGTCTCGCCTAACAGTCATCTCCAAAGGAAGGAGATCTATCGGCGGAGGCGCTCCATATTTGAGAAGGCATTGCCGTGTCCCGAGTGCGCCGGCGCCAAACCCGGGTCGGTCTTTGTCGCTCGCGGTTATTTCAATTCATCGGTCCACGCCCGCCGTTCAGGGCGAAGGCTCAGGAGTCTGGGTTTCGGAATTCGGGGTCTGCTTTCGAACCCTGCTGACAAGTCCAACAGGCGGCATCTCGTGCGACTGATGGCCCCGAACAAGCTCCGCGAACTCCGGGACCGCAACCCGTGAGGATTCTGGGGCCGGCAATTGGAGAACTACTCGCTCGACTGCAGCCGTGGCCCGACTATGAGGCCATTGAGTCGAGGCGACGCCCGGACTGGATCAGGATTGCCAATTGGGGGTGGGTCATATCACCAATCCGCAATGTGGTGGCACAACAGCACACATTGACTGGTCTCAGCTTGCGAGAAATGGGGCCATTAGTGGTCAGACTGATCCTGCGGGCGTCAGGACCGCGTGAGGCGCGTCTTCAGCCGCCGAGAACTCAACAGCGAGAACTTCAAGATAAGCAGCGGCGGCGAGTTCGCGAAGCTCTTGCTCGTTGATTGGGTGAAGGAACCCCATTGAAATGGAGAAACGATCCGCTGGGTGGCGAACGCGCCTGCCAACCAGCCAACGGCGCAACCGACTCACTGCCACGGAGTTCTCGGGTCGCGTGGCGATGAAGCTGATAAGGATCGGCCCGTTAGTGAGGACTCCCATCGAGTGGAGCGCGTCTACTCGGTCGCGCTCTGTGTACAGGTGTGAGAAGCTCCCCCAGCCGACAATCCCGGCGTGAAACTTCTGATCGAGCGCCACGGAGCTATCGCCACCGACCCACTTCAGGTTGGCTACATCCCGATACGTGCCCTGATAGACGGCAATCCGCGTGCTGGCGTCGAGGGATTGTCTTGCCAACGCCTCCGCCAGAGTCGCAACAGGCTCGAACGCCAAAACGTCGTAGCCGCGCTCGGCCAGGGCCAACGCCTCGCGCCCTGCACCGGCGCCACCCACGAGGATCCGTGCGGGAGAGGGCGGGAAGAACTGTTCGATGATCGCCTCCTCCCACGCGTACAGGGTCGATATGTAGCCGGGGGACTCCGGGTCGTAGCGTTCAGCAGCGCCATAAGCCGAGGCGTTGAATTCGTCGAGAGTGGCCTCAGACGCAAAAGCGACTACCGCGAGCGAACGCAGCGAGTTGAGCCGGGCGTAGATGCGTTCGATCGCACGGCTTCGCTTGATCGCTCTGAAACCGAAGGTACTTGGATTCGCCACCACCGATCATGCTATCTCTGCAGCCTCTGGATTCGAGATCTGGCTTGGTCATCAGGTTGGCGGAATCGACCTTTCGGGCCCAAGCGAGTTCTTGTCACCTGACTCTCTCGAATGAGGCGAGGCACTACTGGCTTGGGCCACGGGGACCAACTGGATCATCAACTAGTGCACGGCGATGGCGATGTGCTCCATTACAACTCGGTCACAAGGAGTAACGGATGGAACGGTTGCCTCTTCCGGAGCGTTCACCCGATGCGACCTTGCTCAACAGGTCGGCGTCAACCACGCTGATTCGGCGGTAGCCGGTCTCGACGGCACCGAGTTCACGCAGGGTGCCGATGGCCTCGTTGACAGTCTGTCTGCTGGCTCCCAAGAGGGTGGCGACGGCAGCCTGGGACAGCTCCAGCTCTCCATTGCCCTTGGCGGACTCCTCGGCAAGCAGGTCCGCGACTTGAGCGAGCACCGTCTTGTGCATCAAGTGGATGATCCGCCGCTGGGTGTGTTGAAGCTGGCGAAGCCCGGCCACCAGCCAGCGCAAACACAAAGCGGGATGGGCAGCCAGCTCCGGAAGGAGCTTCTCTCGGTCGAACCGGAAGGCCCTCACCGGGTTCACGGCTCGTGCCGAGGAGATGTATGTGCCCTCACCAAACATGGCGATGTCACCGATGACCGAACCTGGCCCGACACGGGCCACCACCCGGCGCCGGCCATTGTGTGTGCGATACAGATCCACCTGACCTGCTTCTATCAGAAACGCCGCTCCGGCGGATTCGCCTTCCTTGAAGAGATGGGATCCCGTGTACCGACTGATCAGCTCTGCCACATCGCGGAGTGTTGCTGCATCGGCCTCGGTGAGTGGCAGGTAATCGGGTCGGCCAAAGGAGCGTGCGAGCCAGGCAAGATGCTGGTCCTGGGCCATCGACATGCTCTGTTCCACAATGGCGGTGAGAAATACGTCAGCCAACAGGCTACTGGTGGAGATGGTGTGTGATCCCGGTCGACTGTCGCCCCTGCGACAGTCGGCAAATGATGATCACTCCGGTGACGTTGCTCGTCCTGTGACCGGAAAGTCTTTGGTTGGCCTCTTCGCATTGGCTTTCACTCTGGCGGCGTGTGGAACAGGCGGAAGCGAAGCCACACGTTCCGACCCGACAGAGTCGTCTGAACCGGCCCTCACGACAGCCGTGGCAGGGGCCTCTTCAGCGTCACCCAGCATCGAGCCGGAAACGTCGGCGCTAGAGGACATGAACCACCCGTCTTTCCCTCCGCCCTTGGTCGATCCGGCTGAGATCATCTCCGGTGGGCCCCCGCCCGACGGGATCCCCTCGATCGATGACCCCCGCTTCGTATCCGTGGACGAGGCCG
>CAZKJJ010000345.1:1527-3155 GCA_964553055.1 uncultured Acidimicrobiia bacterium | reverse complement strand
GACCGAGCGCGAGTCCCGCAGCGACATCATCGACCGCTACCGACGGGTGTGGGAGTACAGCGACGCGACGGTGGACGCCCTCTCCCTGGATGCCACGGGCCGCGTGGCTTGGTGGCAGGACGCCGACGTGCCCCTGTTCAACATCCTCGTCCACCTGCTTGCCGAGACCAGTCGGCATGCCGGCCACGCAGACATCCTGCGCGAAGCACTCGACGGAGCCGTGGGAACCGACGCGGAGGACATGGCCGAGGAGCGGCACGACCCCGCCTTCTGGGCCGAGCGGCGCGAAGAGATTGAGGCGGCCGCAAGGTCAGCCAGCTAACCGTTTCACTGAATTGCCGCCGATAGGTAGGGGGCTCATGCGGTGGGTAGTGACTTCTTCTCTCCGTAGGGGTTCATCAGCATCAGCCCGGTGACGAAAGCCAGGAAGAGTCCGCAAACCGCCGTGAGGATCACTGATGGCCCGAACGCCTGGAAGAAGACCAAGCCCAGCCCGCTACCGAGCGCGGCGCCTGCCGAGGCGCGCGGGCTGACGCTGCGAGCCGGCTTCTTCGGCTCGCCGGGCCGGTCGCGGATCAGGACCAAGGTCAGCCGACCAGCCACCACTGCCAGCACCCAGAGCGCCACGATCGACCACGCCCAACCGTCGGGCATGGCCAAGAAGGCAATCGCCGAAACGACGACACTCACGCAGGCACCGAAGACCACCATCAAGAAGTGAAAGAACGTCTTCAAAGCCAGTCTCCCAGAGGCTGCGGACGAAGGCGAACGTATCGGTCGCCACATCGACGGCTCCGTTCAGGCCATCGCTCACCGCAGTAGACGCCGCGGGTGCCTATCCAGGTTGCTGCCGCACCGCCCAGGCCCTCCAGACCGGACAGGACGCCGGGCAAGCGCCAGCACGGAGCCGAGTCCGAGACAGCTTGAGCAAGCGCGCGCCGGGGGCCGGGCTTCACTAGGCAATGACCCGGACGTCTGGATCCGCCGCAGTGACGAAAGGTATCCACAGTCGGAACCTGCGTGCTCCCGTCGCCTCCCAGGCAGTGGCGACACGAGACCGCACACCGAGCAACCGCCCCGGTACATCACGTCGGCCCAGGACACCAACCACTCCATTCCGGATGCAACGCCACGGTCGGCGCAACCAACTGAGCGAACACACAGGCTTCATGCGAGAAGGCAAGGACAGCAGGGATGACCTCATCCCGTGAAGCACTCGCACGAACCGGCAGGAGGGTCGACGAGAACACGAGGCGCTCGCGATCCCTGGAGATCTTCAGCTCTCCCCCATCGGCCAGAAAGACGCACCCGACCTGACCGTGCTCCAACGCCAGGACCAGGTCCCTCAGCCCGGACGCGAGGCCCAGGACCGGGAGAGGCCGCCAGTCCCGGTAGAGCTCCGGCCAGGCCAACAGCTCTTGACCGTCGACGCACAGGCGCACCGGCGCGACGAAGTAGGTCTCCATGATCGCCGCCCCGGGGGGGCAAGCTCCGGCGCCTCCTCGGGCTCGAGGTCGAGGTCCTCCTCGTCCGGCTCCGGCCGCAACTCCAACTCGATCATGGCCACCGAACACAGGTATCACGGTCACGACCCCAGCTCATCGGTCACGAGGTCTCCGTGTGCCGGT
>CAZKJJ010000345.1:0-1427 GCA_964553055.1 uncultured Acidimicrobiia bacterium | reverse complement strand
TGGACCTCCTGAACCGGAACGGTCGACGCGTGATTCAAGTCGACGTCTGGCGCAGCGAGGACGGGGCGTGGCGCGCTGGCGTCTGGAGCCAGTGCATCGACTGAGCCGCGCTCGTGGCACGGAGCCCCGTACGACGTCCGGATCTGCCGCAGACCGGTAAACGGAACTGCCGAGATGAGGTCGTGCGACGACGGGCTCCGCCTACTTGATCTTCACCTCGATCAGGTCCCAGTTCCGTGGACTGGCGGCCAGGAGCGTCTCGCCCAAGGAGCGGCGGAAGAGCAGGTGACGGAACGAGTTCAGCCCGCTGCCGAACGTCTCCGGCGACGAGATGACGTCGGAAGTGGAGACCACGGCGTTGCCAATGATCGGCGCATCGTTCTCACTCACGGGCAACCACTTCCACCGGCCACACTGTCCGCAGAAGGCTCCGGTCGTCTCGCCGTTGTACTGGCCGTGGCGGGCTCGCGCCGCCCGACTCAGGTCATCGGGGCGGTGCCAAGGCTGGGCCGTCTGGCGAGGCAGAATCTGCTTCACTCCGGTCGGACCCTTCCGCGGCTTGTGCACCTCGCCAACGTCAACAGCGAACCGCTCGGTGATGTCGGCGGCCAACTGCCCCGAGACGCAGACCACATCGAAACGCCAGTTCGGCATCCAGACCTCGGCCGTCGGGAACTTGCTTCCCTGGACTACAAGCGCCCCCGACTGATCTACGAGCGGCGTACCGCATGCTCGGCACCAGCCGTCGTCGCCGTACATCGGACCCAACCCGTAGGAGTCCTCGGGCCAGGGCCAGCCGGGCGTGAAGCGGGGGGATAGGGCTACCCAGTCAGCCGAGGGTTCTCGCACCTGACAAGTATCCAGGCGCGATGCACCAACCGCACTCACATGCCGCATTGGAGCAAGACCGCGACCGGCCGACCGACACGCTGCGGGTGGGCAAACACCAGGATCCGACGCCCGGCCACGAGTGCTGCTCAGGTATGAATGTCGCGTGCGCACCCTGTCGTTGACGCTCGCGTGCTCCGCTGCCTTTGGGGCAGTCGACGCCCTGGCAGTAATGCAGGGCGGCTGGCTACTGCTGGCTGGTAACCTCGCGGCCGCCTGGCTGACGGTGGGCTTCCTCGCGGGCCGGCAAGCGACGCACCCCCGTGGCGCGATCCTGCTGGGCCTCACGGCCGAAGGGGTGGCAGTCGTCGCCTTCTACCTGGCCAAGTTCACAACAGAGGGCGTTCCATGGGGCGTTGCCACCTTCTACCTGTTCGCCGCCATGGTGACCGGCCCCGTCGCCGGCTGGCTCGGGTTCAGCAGCGTGCATGGTCGCAGAACCTTGAGCCTCGTCACGCTCGGCGGTCTCTGGGCAGCAGAGCCACTGGGGTGGATCGGACTGGGACGAATACGTCAGGGGCAGGTAAGCGTCGACCAAG